>JBGTKN010000410.1:0-4892 GCA_041744615.1 Hyphomonas sp.
TGGAGTATGGCGCGAAGCTCGTGGCGTTTGCGGGCTACGAGATGCCGGTACAGTTTCCGGACGGCGTGAAGGAGGAACATCTCTGGACGCGGGCGGAAGCGGGGCTGTTCGATGTGAGCCATATGGGCCCCAGCTTCCTGACGCTGGCCTCCGGCATGCGGCGCGATGCAGCGGCGCATGAGGAGATCGCGGCGCTGGTCGAGACTCTGGTGCCGTCTGACATAAAGGGGCTGAAGCCCGGGCAGGCGCGGCTGACCGTGCTACTGAACGCTGATGGCGGCATCCTGGATGATCTGATCATAACCCGTCCGTATGAAGAGGATCGCCAGGGAGAACTTTACATCGTTGTGAATGGCGCGATGAAGGATCAGGACTGGGGCATCTTCGAAACGGCGCTGGCGGGCAAGGCGGTATTGACGCGCGCCGACGACGGCGTGCTGTTCGCGTTGCAGGGACCGAAAGCGGAGAAGGTGCTGTCGGCCCATTTTCCGGACTGTGCCGCGCTGAAGTTCATGGAATGCCGGCGGCTGGAGCTGGACGGCGAGACGTTTGTGGTGTCGCGTTGCGGCTACACGGGTGAGGACGGTTTCGAAGTCTGGGGCAGCGCGGAGTCCGGCCATGCGCTGGTGCGCCTTTTGCTGGATGATCCCTGCGTGCGGCCGATCGGCCTTGGTGCGCGGGATTCGCTGCGGCTCGAAGCGGGGCTCTGCCTGTACGGCCACGATCTATCGCCGGATATCTCGCCGGTCGAGGCGGATCTTTCCTGGGTGATCCAGAAGCGTCGACGCGAGTCGGGCGATTTTCCGGGCGCGGCGCGTATCCTCCGTGAGATGAAGGATGGACCGGCCCGCAAGCGTGTCGGAATCCGGCCACTGGAGCGGGCGCCGGCGCGCGAGGGGACAGAGATTTTTATCGGCGGCGAAGCGGTGGGCGTGGTCACGTCCGGCGGCTTCGGACCCAGCATCGATGCCCCGGTGACAATGGGCTATGTGGCCACCTCCCATGCCGCATCCGGTACGAAGATTGACCTGATGGTGCGCGGCAAGGCCCGCCCCGCCGAGATTGCCAGCCTGCCTTTCATTCCCGCCCGCTACAAACGTTAGTCCGTTCAAGGAGAAACCCTGATGACCACTTACTATACCAAGGACCACGAATGGATCCGCGTTGAGGGCGACACCGGCACCGTCGGCATCACGACCTACGCCGCCGGACAGCTCGGCGATGTCGTCTACGTCGAGCTTCCCGAAACGGGCGCGAAGTTTGCGCGCGGCGATGATTTTGCGGTGGTCGAGAGCGTCAAGGCGGCGTCGGATGTCTACGCGCCGGTGTCGGGCTCGGTGCTGGAGGTCAACAGCGCGCTGACGGAGGCGCCCGAGAAAGTGAACGAAGCGGCCCAGGGCGACGCCTGGTTCGTGCGCGTGAAGCTGGCGGATGCGGGCGAGCTGTCGGGCCTGATGGACGAAGCGACCTATACCGCCTTCTGCGAAGGGCTCTGAGACAAGATGCGTTACCTCCCGCTGACCCCCGAAGACCGCGCGAGCATGCTCGCCACGATTGGCGCGAAATCCGCCGATGATTTTTATACGGATGTTCCCAAAGCCGCGCGCCTGAAAGCGAAGATTGCAGGCTTGCCGGACCATCAGGGCGAGCTCGCTGTGGAGCGGCACATGACGAGGCTGGCGGCGAAGAACCGCGCCGCGTCCGCCGGCCCGTTCTTCGTCGGCGCGGGCGCCTACAAGCATCATGTGCCTGCCACGGTCGACATGATCATCCAGCGCTCAGAATTCCTCACAACTTATACGCCCTACCAACCCGAGATCGCGCAGGGCACGCTGCAGACTCTGTTCGAATTCCAGACGCAGGTCGCCGCGCTCACCGCCATGGATGTCGCCAACGCCTCGATGTATGACGGCTCGACCGCCTGCGCCGAGGCCGCCGTGATGGCGGCGCGCGTAACGAAGCGGAAGAAGGTGATCCTCTCGGGCGGGCTGCATTCGCACTATGCGGCAGCCACGCGGCTCCTGTGCGAGGCGCAGGGACTGACAGTAGTGCAGCTGCCGGTCTCCATCGACGGCGAAGGCGAGCTGGCAAAGTCCGTTGACGGAGAAACCGCCTGCGTTATCGGCCAGAGCCCGAACGTGTTCGGCACGGTGACGGACCTCTCTGGCGTCGCGAACGCGGCGCATGACAAGGGCGCGCTGCTGGTTTCGGTGTTCACAGAAGTGGTCAGCCTCGGCCTCATCACCCCGCCGGGCGAGATGGGCGCCGACATCGCGGCAGGCGAAGGCCAGTCCATCGGCAATGGGCTCAATTTCGGCGGGCCGTATGTCGGCCTCTTCGCGTGCAAGGACAAGCTGGTGCGCCAGATGCCCGGGCGGCTCTGCGGCGAGACGGTGGACGCCGACGGCCATCGCGGCTTCGTGCTGACGCTCTCGACGCGCGAACAGCATATCCGCCGCGACAAGGCGACCTCGAACATCTGCACAAACTCGGGCCTCTGTGCGCTCGCGTTCACGTCCCACATGACGCTGCTGGGCGGCAAAGGACTGAAACAGCTTGCGGAACTGAACCATGAAGCGGCCTGCGAGCTGGCCGATGCGCTGGGCGCGATGAAGGGCGTGGAAATCCTGACGCCGCACTTCTTCAATGAGTTTGCCTTCCGCACGCCAGTCGATGCCGAAGCGGTGCTGGCGATGCTGGACGAGGCGGGCGTTGTTGGCGGCGTGCGCGCAAGCCGCCTGTTCCCGGGCGATCATCTGGGCGACGTCATTATTGCGGCGGCCACGGAATGTACGACGGCGGATGATATCGCCGCCTATGTCGCCGCGCTGAAGGAGATCATCTGATGAGCATGAACATGCAAGGCCGCCCGACAGCGCCATCCGCCATCGCGACGCAGACCATCGACACCGTCTCCGGCTCGCGCGGGCTTCTTCAACACGAGGATTTGCTGTTCGAGATAGGCACGCCCGAGACGACCGGTGTTGACCTGCCGAAGCCTACGGGCCGCAAGAACCGTCTCGGTGGTGTGACGCGCAAGGTGGACACAGGCCTTGCAGGTCTCTCCGAGCCGCAGGCGGTGCGACACTATATGCGTCTGTCGCAGCGCAATTACGCCATTGATCTCGGCCTTTTCCCGCTCGGCTCGTGCACGATGAAGCACAATCCGCGCCTCAATGAAAAGATGGCGCGCCTGCCGGGTTTTGCGGATATCCATCCACTGCAGCCTCAGGCCACCGTGCAGGGCGCGCTGGAGCTGATTGACGAATTGGCCACCTGGTTGAAGGTTCTGACCGGGATGCCGTCGGTGGCGATGAGCCCCAAGGCCGGCGCGCATGGCGAGCTGTGCGGGATGCTGGCGATCCGGCAGGCGCTGATCGCGCGCGGTGAGGGCGAGGTGCGCAAGCGCGTGCTGGTGCCGGAATCCGCCCACGGAACAAATCCGGCGACGGCGGTTCAATGCGGTTTCATCGTGGACGAGATCAAGGCCAACAAGCGTGGCCGCGTCGACATGGAGGACTTCAAGCGCAAGCTGGAGACGTCCGATGATGTCGCCGGCGTCATGCTGACCAACCCGAACACCTGCGGCCTGTTCGAGACCGACATCAAGGAGATCGCCGACCTTATCCATGCGGCGGGCGGCTATTTCTACTGCGACGGTGCCAACTTCAACGCCATCGTCGGCCGGGTCCGCCCGGGTGATCTGGGTGTCGACGCGATGCATATCAACCTGCACAAGACCTTCTCGACTCCGCATGGCGGCGGCGGCCCGGGCTCGGGCCCGACGGTGTTCTCCGATGCGCTGGCGCCTTATTCGCCGGTCCCATTCGTAACCAGGGACGAAGACGGACTGTTCCGCCTCGTCGAGCAGGTCGAGGGCGAAGCAAGTGAGAGCTTCGGCCGGATGGTGGCGTTTCACGGCCAGATGGGCATGTTTGTCCGGGCACTGACATACATGCTCAGTCATGGCGCGGACGGTCTGAAGCAGGTTGCCGAGGACGCCGTGCTGAACGCCAATTATATTCAGGCGCGACTGAAGCATGTGATGACGCCTGCCTTTGACGGCTTCTGCATGCACGAGGCGCTGTTCTCGGATGCGTTCACGGCAGACGGGATAGAGACCATCGACATTGCCAAGGCGCTGATCGATGAGGGGTATCATCCAATGACGATGTACTTCCCGCTCGTCGTCCATGGCGCGATGCTGATCGAGCCGACGGAGACGGAGTCCAAGGCGGAGCTCGACCGGTTCTGCGATGCGCTGGAATCGATTGCCCGCCGCGCCGCGCAGGGCGACGAGACACTTAAAGGCGCGCCTTATCTTGCGCCGGCCAAGCGCCTTGATGAGACACGGGCCGCCCGCAAGCCGGTGCTCAAGTGGACACCGCCGTCACCGGAGCGCGTGGCTGCCGAGTAGGCCGCGTTCGACGTGGCTCCGGCGAAAGATCTTTCGCCGGAGCCAGCCGAAGACCATCAATGCCGGACGCTCTACGACCCTGTAGCCGAGCCATCCCGCCACAATGGACGCGAGGACGCCGCCGACCAGGAAGACGAGGTTGTCATAGATGCCCGGCGCGCCGAGGCGCAGGAAAGGCGCAAGATCACTGGATTCCGGGGTGCGGGCCATCAGGCGCTGGACGATACCCAGCGCGAACAGGTGAAACAGGTAGATCGAATAGGACCAGTCCCCCGTGCTGGCGACCGCGCGGTGCAGACCGCGCCAGGCCGGCGCCATCATCGGACGTCTCCAGCTTGCGCTTGAAGTCCTCCATGTCGACGCGGCCACGCGTGGTGGCCTTGATCTCGTCCCCGATGAAACCGCATTGAACCGCCGTCGCCGGATTTGTTCCGTGGGCGGATTCCGGCACCAGCACGCGCTTGCGCACCTCGCC
>JBGTKN010000411.1:0-3913 GCA_041744615.1 Hyphomonas sp.
GGCGAGGTGCAGGAGCGCGAGGGAGTCGCTGCCGCCTGAGACGGCGAGGCCGATGGGGCCACCGCGCAGGTCTTCCGGCACTGCACCCAGCGCGGCGTCAAAGCGGGCTTGAAGGTCTAGTTCGCGCACCCGGACCGGGTCCGCTCGACGGCGGCGAGGTCGCGCACGACTTCGTGGCATTCGGATAGCGCTTCGGCAGCGTATCGAGCGCCGTGCAGGCCTTGCTGGTTTCGCCGAGGAAGCGCATGGCGCGGGCGAGGCGCACGAGCGCGTCCGGCGCTCGCACATCATCCGGGTAGGAGCGGATCATCGTCGTGTAGGCGGCGCCGCTTTCGGCATAGGCCTGCTGCTGGTGCAGGGCTTCGCCGAGCCAGAAATGAGCTTCGCCGGCCTGGGGATCCTTGGCGAACTGGGTGATGAAGGACTGGAACGCTTCCTCGGCCCCGGCATAGTCAAGCCGGATGAGGCGGGCCTTGGCTTCATTAAACAGGGCGCCCGCCTCGCCGGGCAACTGGCTGGCCGGGAGCGTGCCGAGCGAGCCTTCCGGGAGGCCGCTTGCATTCGGGGTCAACTGGACCGGACCGGAGCTGTCGACGCTGCGGCCATTTGAAGGTGGCACGGTCATCGCGAAATCCTGCGCGGCAGGGTCCATCGAAGAGTAGGGCTCGACCACCGGCTCGGGCTCTATGCCGAGGATGACCTGCATGCCGGCGATGGCGCGGGCCTGACGATCCAGAGTCTGGCGCATGGCCTGTGCGTCGCGGGCAAGGGTTTCGTTGTCGGTGAGAAGTACTTCGTTGGCTTCAACCGCGCGGCCGAGCTGGAATTCCAGCGATTCCACGCGGCCGCTCAGCGTGCTGATCTGATCCTGTTGCCGGTTGACCTGCACCAGAAGATCGGCGGCGGTTTGCCGGGCCTGATCGACCTGGACCGACAGGTCACCAGTAGTAACCCCCTTGGTGATTGGGGCGCTGCGGACCGGAGTCGTGACCGTCTGGGCCGCGGAGGGAACGATCAGCAAGGCACCAATGGCGACACTGGTCAGGGCAGCTTTCAACATGGCGGGAAACCTCCGTCGATACGCAAACAGGCAGGAAGCACGGCAGTAAAAGGAACAGCCGGGGCCAAATTATGGCGCCCGGCTGGTTTGGAGCATCTGCTTTCGCAGTTCGGCTTAGCTGGTGGCGCCCGAAACGATCTGGGTCCAGCCGTTACGGTTGAGAGCCCAGGACTGTTCGTTGGAACCGGCCGCGACCGGACGCTCTTTGCCGTAAGATACGGTGTCGACGCGCGAAGCGCTGACGCCGAGGCTCACGAGATACTCTTTCACTGCATTGGCGCGGCGCTCACCGAGGGCGAGGTTGTACTCGCGCGTGCCGCGCTCGTCGGCGTTCCCGGCGACGAGGACGCGGACGTTCGGGTAGGAGGCGAGCCAGGCGGCCTGACGCTTCAGGATGTCCTGATCCTCGGAATCGAGACGGTACTGGTCGAGATCGAAATAGACGCGCTCGCCGACGTTGACGCGGAAGTCTTCCAGCGAACCGGGGGCGATATTCGAGGTGACGACCGGCGTAGTGTCAACCGTTTTGACTTCTTCCTGGACCGGAGGGGTGGTCTGGACGACCGGAGCGGCTTCTTCGACTGGCTTCGGTTTCGAGGCGCAGGCGCCCGTGGCCAGAAGCGCGGCGGCAGCAGTGACTTTCAGAATGGTTTGCATTGTGTCGGGGCTCCTAAGGAATGGACGATGCGCTGTCTTGTTAGAAGAGGAAGATGTATCCCCCCTGAACAAACCAACACTAATTCCATAATCGGGCTAATTTGGGACGACAACCGTGTGTCGCACCAAATCGGGCCAAATCGTGGCATCGGATTCGGACTAGCAGGCTGCGCGGAGGCAGCCTGCTTAATTTCCTGTAATGTGCAGCTAATGCAGCAGCGGCGACCAGGCCGGGTCGGACGCATCGGTCTGGGTGACGAGGCGTCGTTCATTGCGGCCTGACAGGTCTACCGACCAGAGCTGGGGGCTGGCGCCGGGGCGGGCTTCGCGGAAATACACGATGACGCGCCCGTTCGGCGACCAGTCCGGACCCTCGTCCAGATAGGCCTCAGTCAGCAGGCGCTCGCCTTTGCCGTCGATACCGATCACGCCGATATAGAATTTGCCGCCCTCCTGCTTGGTGAAGGCGATCAGGTCGCCGCGCGGCGACCAGACGGGGGTCGAATAGCGGCCCTTGCCAAAGGTAATGCGGCAGGCGACGTCGCTACCGCCGCCCGGGCAGGTGCGCTTCGATTTATCGGCGTTCATGATGTAGAGCTGCGGCGTGCCGCCCCGGTCGGAGTTGAAGACGACCGATTTGCCGTCCGGCGACATCGAGGGGGAGGTGTCGATCGACGGATGGTCGGTCAGGCGGTCAGACTCACGGGTGCGCAGGTTCATGATATAGATGTCGGTATTGCCGCGTTGGGCCTGTGAGAGCAACACAGACTGGCCATCGCGGGTAAAGCGCGGCGAGAAGGTCATGCCGGGGAAATTGCCGAGCAGTTCCTGGCGGCCGGTCTCGATGTTGAAGAGATAGACGCGCGGGCGGCCGCCTTCATACGACATGTAGGTGATTTCCTGCGCCGACGGGGAGAATCGCGGGGTCAGCACCGTGGAGCGGCCGGAGGTCAGGTATTGCTGGTTGGCGCCATCCGAATCCATGATGGCGAGACGCTTTACACGCTCCGTCTTGGGGCCGGTCTCGGCGATATAGACGATGCGGGTATCGAAGTACGGGTCTTCACCGGTCAGACGCGTGTAGATCGAGTCGGCGATCTTGTGGGCGATGCGGCGCCAGTTTTCGGGCGTCGTTGTGAGACGGCGGCCAGGCTCTCCGTTAATGCGCATCAGCTCGCCGCCATACACGTCCCAGAGGCGGAAGGAGACAGCGACCTTGCCGTCCGGCAGCGTCTCGAACGTGCCGACGACGAGGCCTTCGGTGCGGATGATCTTCCAGTCGGCGAAGCGCGGCTCGGCATTGATCGAGAGATCGCGCTGGATGAAGGAGGCCGGGTTCTGCAGGTCGAACAGGCCGGTGGAGGCGAGGTCGGCGCGGACCACTTCGACGATCTGCCGGGCGAGATCGGAATCGGCGCCGGTGACCTGGAAGTCCGGAATGGCGATCGGGGTCGGCTGGAAGTTGCCCTCATCGACGCGCACACGCAGCTGCGCCGAGGCGGGGGCAACCAGCCCTAGGGCGATCACGGTAGCGGCAAGGAAACGCCGCAGGTAAAGCATGGCCCGATGTGTCATTCTGTCAGACTCCTTCTGATCGTTGGCGCGCGCTCAACCCTTTGCAGGGCCGATCGTCACGATGATGTCTTTCCATTGTTCATACGCATCTTCCGGTAGCTTGTAAGGCTCGCACTTGCGCACGGCGCGCAGGGCGAGGTCCACCGCGAGGCCTGACCGGCCAACCGGGCGCGAACGCGGGCTGACGAGTTCGGCATTGCCTTCTAGGGTACCGTCGACCCGCAGCTTCATCTGGATCTCGACGTCGATCTGGTCTTCCTTCGGCAAGTCTTCGATGCCGCGCCAGCAATAGCCGATCTGGCGCCGCAGCGCGGCCTGCAGCGAGGCCGTATTGCCGGTCCGGTCCCCTGCCCCCTGACGGTCGCGGTCGGCATTGCCGATGGCCGGACGGTCGGTCGCTTCGGCGGGTGTGGCACGCGGCTGGGTCTGCCGGCGATCCTGCAGCGCCTTGTCGAAATCATCGAGGAAGGCGAGATCGTCCTTCTTCGGCTCTTTCGGCGGCTCTTTCTTGATCAGGGGTTCGGGCTTTTTCGGCTCCGGCTTCTTGGGCTCGGGCTTTTCCGGCTCGGGTTCCTTTTCGGCGCGCGGATCTGGTACGGCCTCGTCCGGTTCGGGCTCGGC
>JBGTKN010000412.1:0-2582 GCA_041744615.1 Hyphomonas sp.
AAGACGCCTATATCGCGGGGGCCAAGACAAAATTCCCGGACGTTGAAAGGGCGGTGTCCGACGCCCCTGTATCCTACGAAGCCCCGCACGCCGGCCTCCACGTTGAAGGCGGCGAGAGCCCGGATGATCCAGTCTTCGAGGCTCGCCACGAAGGCGCGCACGTCGCGTCCGCGCGCGCCGACGTCCAGCATCAGGTAGACCACGCGCTGGCCGGGGCCGTGATAGGTGTACTGGCCGCCGCGTCCCGCGTCGAAAACGGGGAAGCGGGCGGGGTCTTTCAGGTCGGCGGGTTTGGCGGAAGTGCCGGCGGTGTAGAGGGGCGGATGTTCCAGGAACCAAACCAGTTCGCGGGCGCCGTCGTCGCGGATGGCCCGGGCCCGCGCGTCCATCACGGCGAGCGCGGCTTCGTAGGAAACAGGGGCGTCGGACACCGCCCATTCAACGTCCGGGAATTTTGTCATGGCCCCCGCGATATAGGCGTCTTTCAGGGCTTCACAAAGCCGGAACGCCGCCTTATACGGCCCGTCTGCCTCATATGAGACCAGTCGTGCGGTCATGGCGGAATTGGTAGACGCGCAGCGTTGAGGTCGCTGTGGGGCAACCCGTGGAGGTTCGAGTCCTCTTGACCGCACCATTCAAGCCGGTCCGCTTCAGCGGATCATTTGGTCCGGGCGACCAAATGAAGGCGCACAATGAACCAGGGCGTGTTTCTTTCCGTCCAGCGCAGCGCATCATCTGCTCCGGCATCGCCGATCTCGCGCCCGGCCTCTTCCGTTGCGTCAGTTCTCTTCCCGGCTTGCGCGCGCAGCGATAGGGCGCGAACAATTGCACCACGTCCACACATGCCGGGTGCCCAGATGACTGACCTGCTGCTCTACGAACATCCGCTCTCGCCCTATGCCCAGAAGGTGAAGATCGCCCTGCGCGAAAAGGGCGTCGCGTTCGAGCCCCGCCCGCCGGAAGGCATCGGCAGTGGGACAACCAAGGGCGGGTTTGCCGAAGCCAGCCCGCGCGGCGAAGTGCCCGTCCTGTTGCATGGCGAGACGGCCATTTTCGACAGCACGATCATCCTCGAATATATCGAGGAAGTGTGGCCCCATCCGCCGATGCTGCCATCTTTGCCGGCAAAAAAAGCCAGTATGCGGATGATCGAAGACATGATGGATACACAGTTCGAAGCGATTACGTGGGGCCTCGGCGAACTCAACTTCTTTAAGCGGGCTGACGGCGTACTGAAATCCGAAATGGAAGCGCGCGCCCGTGAACAGGCTTTGGCCTTTTTCTCAATGCTTGAAGGTCACCTGGGCGATGATCCATGGATCAATGGCGACCGTTTTGGCTGGGGCGACCTCAGCGTTGTGCCTTATCTGAACGGCGTCAACGGCTTTGGCATTGCGCCTGATGCGGGTTCGCGCCTCGCCAACTGGCTCGTCCGGGCCAATGCGCGCGACAGCGTCGCGCAGACGCGCCGCGAATCGGAAGCCTCCATCGCTGGCATGGCGCTAGTTGACAAGGCAGTGAAGTCCGGCCTGTTCAAACGTCAGTACCGCGACCACCGCCTGGAATGGATGATGAAGTCCGGCGGCTCTGCCATTGTGCTCAAAGGAATGGAAGACGGCACGATCCGGTACACTGGCCCCTGATCCATTCGGTGGGTACGCGCACCCGTGATGGCCGGAATGTTCGATGAGGGGGAGAAAACGAGAGCTAGGCGCTCTCGCGCTCGGCCTCTTTGCTGCGGCCAAGGAATTCCAGGATCATTGCCAGCGGCTGGGGCCGCGAGATGAAATAGCCCTGCGCCGTGTCGGCGCCCATCACCTTCAGGAGCGCCATCGCGTGTTCGGTCTCGACGCCTTCGGCAACGACCGACATGCCCATTGCATGCGCGAGGTCGATGGTGGACTTGATCATCAGCTGGTCGGACGGGCCTTCCGTCAATGTCAGGATGAACGACTTGTCGATCTTCAGCTCGTTCGCCGGGATCTGTTTCAGGTAGGAGAGCGAGGAGAGGCCTGCACCGTAGTCGTCGATCGAGATACCGATACCGGTCTGGCGGAACAGGTTGATGATCCGCAGGGCCTTTTCCGGATCGTTGATCACGGCGGTCTCGGTGATTTCGAAACAGAGGTTTGCACCGGAGGATTTCACCTTTCCGATGGCCCAGAGGGCGAAGCTCTCGTCATTCATCTGACGGCCGGACACGTTGACCGAGATCGGCAGGTCATAGCCCTTGGTTCTCAGCAAGCGCTGGTCCTCAATGGCGCGCTCGACGACCCATTCCGTCAGTTGGCGGATGTGTCCGGTCTCTTCGGCCACCGGGATAAAACTGTCGGGGAAAACCTGACCGCGCTGCGGATGGGTCCAGCGGATCAGGGCCTCGAAGCCGGAGACGCGGCTTTCGGCGAGATCATATTTCGGCTGGTAGTGCAGCGACAGTCCGCCATCGGTCATCGCGGTGAGCATCTCGCTCATCAGCGAGAGGGTGAGGGCCGGGTTGCCATATTCGGCGAGGTCGAAGCTGCTGGCGGCTTCCTGGCGTTTTTCGGCGAAGTCGGCAGCGACAACCGCCTGGTCGACGGGGC
>JBGTKN010000413.1:0-9632 GCA_041744615.1 Hyphomonas sp.
CCGTCAGCGTAGCCGACAGCACGCCGTGTGCCGGATGCCGAGCGTCGCCTGCAGGGCGCGTTTCCGCCGCCGGCTCGGAAGGTCCCGCCAGCGCGTCGGTCAGGATCAGATGCGCCGGAAAGGCTTCAGCATGCACGCGCATCGAGAACTCGGTCGCCAGCGCGCCGGCCGGCGGAGCAATCGAGGCGGCAAAAACGGCTTCGGTCTCAAGGCTGGAAAAGCCAAGCTCCGGCGAGATCGCGTGTGCGAGCGGACGCACCAGCGCTTCGAGCAGCGCCAGATCGATCGGGCTGAGCGGCTTTATCGCGCCGCCGCGTCCGGGCGCGCCACAGGCGGTCTCGATGAGCAACTGCGCGAAGCCCGGTGAGAGGATCAGCATCGCGCCGATATCGCCCTCGCGGGTTGTGAAACAGGCAATCGCCTGGCCACGCGCCTCGCCGGTCTGACGTACGGCGGTCTCGAACGGTGCGCGCGAAATCAAAGGCGCCATCGCTGCGACCGGCAGGCCACAGCTTTCGCGCATTGCCATCGACAGGCGCGCCGCAAGGCGACGGGCGAGATCCTGATCCTGCGACCGCGTCTTCGCCGGCACGCCAAATTCTTCCGCCGGGCGGTCGGAGACCGTGACCTGCGGCTCAGGCGGCAGGTCGGACAGGTCGGGACGCAGAAGGGCTTCGATCTCTGCTGCCGAAAGCTTGCCGGTCGTGGTCAGAAGCATCCGGTCCGGATCGGCGCGTTCAAAGGATTTCGGTGTATCGGCCATCACCTGCCCTTCCCGGCGCGCCGGCATATCCCAGCCGTCATCAGCGCTGTCAGCCAGCGCCGGCGCAGGGTCTCGCGCGGCAGCAATCCGGGTCATCCCACCTTCATCGCCCGGCACCGGTTAACGAGCCGTTAGGGAACCCGCTGCGGCCCAGGTGTTAAGGCGAAGGCGGCGTCCTGTTCAGAACTAATCGGCAAATTTAACGCGCCGGTCAGGTCCCGGTAAGGCGTGATTCGGAAGTTGGGCGCATTGTGTCCTCATCGCTGAAGGGCAACCCCTGAGAGTCCGCCAAAGCGTTGGGATGTGATGGTTTGAACAAAAAAAGGCGGCGTTCCTTGGGGGGACGCCGCCTTTCGGGTTTTGGGCACGCAGCGCGCGCTAATCGTCGCGCAGCGTGCGTTCCTTGCGCTCATGGCGCTCCTGCGCCTCGAGGCTCAGCGTGGCAGTCGGGCGCGCTTCGAGACGGCGCAGGCCGATCGGCTCGCCGGTCGCTTCGCAATAGCCGTAGGTGCCATCTTCGATACGACGCAGCGCCGAGTCGATCTTGGAGATCAGCTTGCGCTGACGGTCGCGCGTGCGCAGTTCGAGGGCCTTGTCGCTCTCCGCCGAGGCGCGGTCGACGATATCCGGCAAGGATCCCGATTCGTCCTGAAGATTGTGGATGGTCTGCTTGGCGCCGTCGAGGATGTCGGCTTTCCAAGTTTCGAGCAGGCGCCGGAAATAGGCGCGCTGACGCTCGTTCATGAAGTCTTCGCCTTCGGAAGGCCGGTAGTCGTCTGAAAGATCGATGCTCACCGCAGGCTCCTTCACTCGTTTGCGTGCCATATAGATCGACCCTCGATTCGGCGCAATCGCGTCCGCTGTTAGTTTAAACTCAGTAGTTTCAAACTCTTACGTCAAAATTACGACATTTTGAAGTAACTATCGACCCGTCGCGTGCAGTTGCGCGCTGCGCGCAGTGCAAGTTGCACACCGGCACTTGATCTTTGGGACCCCGGCAGTCTCTATGGGCTTCGCCCCCCGACAGACGCCTTTTCCACGGTTCCCCCCGCCCGAATGGCCAGACAACGCAAACAACCGACCAAGCAGGCTGGCTGGATGCTGGCGGTGATGTTCAATTCACTGTTGATCCTGTTGCCGGTGATCGCCGCCAACACGGTCCGCCAGGCCTATGAAGGTGTTGGCGTCGCCGAGGCGCCAACCATCGACGCGGTCATGCAAACCAAGGAGCGGATGGACACGGCCTTCGCCGACATCGCCCCGAACGAAGCCAATCGCAAGCTTCCCTTCTGGCAGGACAAGGTGCAGCGCGCACTCGAAGACAAGGATGCGGACGCCCTGCGGGGCTATCTGCTCGCTGCGCCGCCGATGCTCGGCAATGAGCTCGGCAAGCAGGTGCGCGCCCGCGCGGAGGCAGAATCGAAAGGCACAGCGGACGAACGGATGATCCGCGCAGCCTTGCAGAAGGTGCCTGAAAGCGTCGCCCGTGCGATCGAATACGAAATCGGCCTTCCGCAGGCGCCCATCCTGCCGGCAGTGGCCGAGACCACCGAAGACATGCCGGTGGAACGGCCGGGCGAGGAGATCGGCGAAGTTCTCGAGGCCGGCGCGCGTCCGGAACTCGACTGGCGATTCCGCCTGCTCGGCAGCTATGCCGATCTCACCAGCATGTCCCAGCGCTGGGTCGGCGGCGACTGGTCGGACAGTATCGTGTTCAAGCTCACCGGCATCGGCCTCGTCCAGCAGGGCATCAGCGACGGATTGTCGGATAGCCACATCCGGGCGGTTTCGATCGTCAAGTCCGCCAGCCGCTCCAAACGGCTGAGCCCTCAGTTCTCGGATTATCTGGACGTCACGACGAGCGCGGCCGTCCCGCGCGAAGTTCTGATGCCGGCCATCGAAGCCGTGCTCAGAGGCACGGCAACTACCGATGTGCGCGGCGCGCGCGTGCGCGATGCCTTTGCGCAGTCGATCGACCCGGCCGGGCTCGCCCGGCTCGAAAGCGATCTCGAACAGATCGACAAGATCGCTACCCTGACGAGCCCCTCCGCCACCCTCACCCTGCTCTCCGTCGCTCAGGACGGCACCGACCTGCGGCGCGCGAGGATGCTGGCCGAGGCCGGCGGCATGCAGGCAGTCGCTCTCGTCAAGGAACGCGGCAACGACGCGCTACGGGTAGCTGATGCCGGTGTGCGCTGGGACAATTCGATGGTGCTGGAGATCATGAGCCTGACAGCTGCCGGCCTGCTGCTCTTCTGGGTCGCGCTGTCGACCTTGCGCATCTATTTCCGCAAGCCGCCGCCTAAGGCCCAACCGCAGGGCATCTAGGCTCAGGCGAGCGCGAATGCGCCCCGGATCCCGTCGATCAGCAATTGTGCCGACAGCGCCGCGAGGATCACGCCGAGAATGCGCGTCAGCGCGCCCGCCACACTCGCCCCTATCAGTCGCACGATTGGGCCGGCGAGCAGGAAGATCACCAGCGTGATGACGAGATTGAGCCCGATCGCTGCCAGCACCACGCCCTGTGCTTGCCAGCTGGCGGCTTCCGACATGTAGAACATTGCGGTCGCAATCGAGCCTGGCCCCGCGATCATCGGAATGCCCATCGGGAAGACCGAGATATCATCGGGTTCCGGATCATTCTTGTGTTCTTCGAGCACTTCCTCGGCCCGGTTCTCGCGGCGTTCGGTGCGCTTCTCGAACACCATGTCCAGCGCGATGAGGAAGAGGAGCGCGCCGCCGGCGATCCGGAACGCGTCCAGCGAGATATGCATCGCGCCCAGCAGCCAGGCGCCGCCAAACGCGAAGAACAGCATGATGAGCGAGGCCACGAAGACTGACTTGTACGCCATCTTCCGGCGGTGGGAGGCCGGCGTGCCTGCCGTCAGCGTCGCGAAGATCGGCGCCACGCCGGGCGCGTCGATCAGCACGAAGAACGTGACAAAAGCTGCTGTGAAGAGGGAGATCAGTTCGGGGGTCATGCCGCGGCGCCCTAAGGCTTCCGCATCGCGGCGTCCAGTATTTCCCGCACAGCCGGAGCAACGGTGACTTCCGTTGCCGGCGGTTTCAGCCGGGACAAGTCGCCGCCGTCCTGTGACAGCGCAGTCAGCATCTTGTGGCCGCGCAGGCGCTGCAACAGGCCGTCGGTACCGCGCGGCGTATCGGCCGACGCAAAGCGCCCGCCGCCCAGCTCAACGCGGAGACCTTCACCCTTGCCGGCTTCTATCAGCCGGATCGCTTCATCGACGCTCACCGCCGGCGGCAGGTTCAGGGAGAGCGGGACGCGCAGCGTATTGCCCTCTGCCATCACGCGTCCTCCGACACGGCGGAAGGCGGCATAAGTTTCCGGCAGCGGCTGAGCGCACGGTAGAGGTCGCCCGCAACGACGTCCGCCGAAATCTGCAGCACATCGTCATGCGCATCCGGCATTTCGGCGAGAAGACCCGCGAGCGCGTCTGCGGTCTGCGTATAGAGCGGCCCGTCCACTTCGCCGAGCAGGTACATCTGCATCACGGCGAAGTACGCGCGCCCGGCGGGGGTCGCGGCGTCGGCGGGCTTCAGGATGTCTTTTTCGCGCAGGACGCGCGCCTGTGTCTCCAGCAGGAGCACACCGCGCCGGTCGCCGTTACGCACGACCGCGCCGTTCACGACGAAGGTTTCGCCAGGCTTGAGGGAGAGTTTGAGTGGCATACTGCGCTAAGCCTCGTCCTGCGGACTGTGCCAAGTTCGCACACAGGCGTTAACGGTTGATTGCCATGGATTCACGCTTCCGGCGAAGGCTCAAGGAGCCTTGCAGGACCCGGCAAATCCTGCCCCCCCGGGGTGCCATGCGCTCGTGTCGTCAGGAGGGCGTAGGATCATAAGTCCTGCACGTTTACCCGGGCACACCGGCATGCAGCCGGGTCGATCAGGCAAGGTGCGGCGCGTGTCTGAAGCTTGAGCCGCTGTGGCGTCGCGCATGGCCTCAATTTCATAGCACAGGAGGCTCCTTCCCTTAAGTGAATTCGATGTTGCGTTGCAGCGCTTTCCTATAGGTCAGCGCTTGCCCGGCGCGGGGCGGGCCTTATGGTGCAGACACAAGCTTTTGAGAGGAACGAGGGCCGATGCGCTTCGAAGGCACGACCAATTATGTGGCAACCGACGACCTGCGCGTCGCCGTCAACGCGGCCATCGCGCTGGAGCGCCCGCTGTTGATCAAGGGCGAACCCGGCACCGGCAAGACCGTGCTGGCGCAGGAAGTTGCCAAGTCCCTCGGCCTTGACCTGATCGAATGGCACATCAAGTCCACCACCAAGGCCAACCAGGGCCTTTACGAGTATGACGCCGTCTCGCGCCTGCGTGACGGTCAGATGGGCGAAGAGCGCGCCAAGGACGTCAAGAACTACATCAAGAAGGGCAAGCTCTGGGAAGCGTTCACTGCCAAGAAACGCCCCGTGCTGCTGATCGACGAAATCGACAAGGCCGACATCGAGTTCCCGAACGACCTCCTGCAGGAACTCGACCGGATGGAGTTCTTTGTTTACGAGACCAACGAGACCGTGAAGGCGAAAGTCCGCCCGATCGTCATCATCACCTCCAATAACGAGAAAGAGCTGCCGGACGCCTTCCTGCGCCGCTGCTTCTTCCACTTCATCAAGTTCCCGGACGAGCCGACGATGCGCGCTATCATCGACGTCCATTTCCCCGCGATAAAGAAGAAGCTGGTGGGCGACGCCCTCTCGACCTTCTATGCGATGCGCGAACTACCGGGCGTCAAGAAGAAACCCTCTACTTCCGAACTCCTCGACTGGCTGAAGCTCCTGATGAACGAGGACATCGACCTCGAGACCCTGCGCGAGAAAGACCCTGACCGCCTGACACCGCCCCTGCACGGCGCGCTGCTCAAGAACGAACAGGACGTCGCCCTCTTTGAGCGCCTTGCCTTCCTATCCCGCCGCACCGACGGCGGCACTTCGGGCGGCGGACGCAGAGGCCCGGCAGGCTGATCCGGATACCCCACTCCATCGAAAAGCCGGGGCGCCTGCTCCGGCTTTTTTCTGTTTGGCGGATCAATCCGGTGCCTTGCGCGTTCCAAGCCGAGGAACCAGAAAATTGAGGCGCACCATGTTCATTGCCGTCTACTGGTGGCGGGTTCATCCGGGCAAGGAGGACCAGTTCCGCGCAGCGTGGCGACGGGGGACCGATCTCATCCGTGAACGATATGGCAGCTATGGCTCGCGCCTGCACCGAGACGCCGATGGACGATTCGTCGGCTACGCCGAATGGCCGGACCGGCAAACCTGGCAGCGTGCCTTTGACCAGAAGATGGTCTATGATGATCCCCCGACCCGGGAAGCTTTTCTGGACGCTGTCTGCGAAACGCCAGAAGGCAATGACCCGATCTTCACGATGGACGTTACCGACGACCTGCTGATCCGCGTACAGAACTAGGCGCCGCGCCCTATCCCAGCGCCGTATCATGCGCGCTGGCGGCGCGGGCGAAGTTCACGTCCTCGCGGCTCTTCAGGAAGTCGGCCATCTTGGTCTTGTCGGTGCGTTCGTCCCACCAGGTTTTCCAGGCGATGCCGATCCAGCCGGCATGGAATCCCAGCCCGCACAGGATCGCGAACCAGCCTGGGATGGGACCGATATGCGCGCGCCGGAAAAACTGGTCCCATGACGAGACGTCCACCGGGTGGATCGCGATCTTCGCGAAATAGGCCGCGCCAAGGATCGCGAAGATGAATCCGTAGTTGCGCCGCAGCCGGCGCCCGATGCAGCGGATCATCGAGATGCGGTAGGCGGGTTTTTCGTAATCGTCCGACAGCGCCGTGCCCCGGTCGAGCTGGATCTTCGCGCCTTCGCCGCGCAGGATCGGCACCATGAAGGCAATCTCCAGCACCCGCGCCCGGAACCTCCAGACATAAAAGAACCGGTAGCGTCGCGCCTCCAGCATCAGGAACACGATACACAGCATGCCGACCAGCACGATCGGAAAGGGTGAGGCGCGCTCGTTGGCAAACGTCACCGATAGGCCGATGCCGGTCGAGATCACCGCCCAGTTGGTCGTCTGGTCAAGCCGCTGGCGCCACACCGTCGAGCGGTAGACCTCGGCGCGGTAGAGGTGCGACAGCGCCGTCACTTCTGAAGGGCCGCAAAGCCCTTCGGCGGGCAGGACCGCGTGGTCCGCTTCGGTTTCGTCGAGCGTGTCCATCATTCCGCTATGACTCAAACACGGCCTCCCGGAAAGGCCTGCCGCCTATTTCGGGCAATATCCGAGGCTCATGATTGCGCCATAGCCTTCCAGCGCCTGGCGGACATGGCTGGTGTCGTCGCTGCCGTCGCCCGCGCGAATGTCTGGCGCGAGCGCCCCTGCCCCGCCGGTGATCCGCGCGCGCCAGAGGGCGTAGCGCAGCGCATCCGGCGCGGAAGTCATCGCCACCGCCCGGTCAAAGCCTGGAAGCTTGCAATCGCGCATCATCCGCTCGGCCAAGACGTGTCCAAAATCCGCGCGCTCGAAGGCGTTGACGCTGATGCCGCTGGTTCTCCGGCTGTCGGGCCTGCCGGCGAGAGAAAACATCATCTCGATGAGGCGTGCGCGTTGCTTCGTGTCCGGCGCCAGCTCGATCGCCGCGCCCATGATCTCCGGCCGGCCCATGTGCAACGGCGCGAGGCCATCGCGGGCCCGCTGCAAGAAGGCTTCCCAGCCGTATTCGCGGATTGCCGTCTCGGCTGTCTGCCGCACGTAATCTGTGCCCGCCGCGTCGATGCTGGTCTCGCCCAGCCGGGCGTTCCACACGGCGCGGGCCCTGGGGTCCGTCAGATTCAGCGCCAGCGCAGCAAACAGCGGCTTCAGCCGCGCCTGTTTGTTCTCCGGCAACGCCTCTTGCGCCGTCCAGGCCGCCTCCAGCATGCAGGGCGCCTCGTTTTTAGCCTGGCAGGCTGCGCCCTGCGCCGAAGCGCCCGCCAGCGGTGCGAGAGCCATCAAAATCACGAATGCCGCCGCCCGTATCATGCGCTCATCCTTAAACGGCTCGCCGTGAACACAGGACAACCGGCCAGATCTCCGCCAAGTTTTCGCTGCGTCAGCTTGGACAGGCGCGCTCATGCGGGCTATCTTCAATTCCGAAACAGTATGGAAACGCCCCATGTTCCTGAATTTCTTCAATGAGCTGCGCCAGGCCAAGGTACCTGTATCCCTGAAGGAATACCTGATGCTCATGGAGGCCATGGACAAACAGGTCATCGAGATGGAGGTCGAGGAATTCTATTACCTCGCCCGCGCCGCCCTGGTGAAGGACGAGCGCAACATCGACAAGTTCGACCGCGTGTTCTCCCATGTCTTCAAAGGTCTCGACACGCTGGCCGACGCGGTCAACGTGACCGACCTGCCCGAGGAATGGCTCAAGAAGATGAGCGAGAAATTCCTGACCCCGGAAGAGATGGCCGAGATCGAGGCCATGGGCGGCTTCGAGAAGCTGATGGAGACGCTGAAACAACGTCTCGAGGAACAGAAGAAGCGCCATGAGGGTGGCAACAAGATGATTGGCACCGGCGGCACCTCGCCCTTCGGCGCCAATGGTTACAATCCCGAAGGCGTGCGCATCGGCCAGGAGAAATCCCGCCATCGCCGCGCGGTGAAGGTCTGGGACAAGCGCGAGTTCAAGAACTATGACGACAAGGTCGAACTCGGTACACGGAATATCAAGATCGCGATGAAGCGTCTGCGCAAATGGGCCCGCAAGGGCGCGCAGGATGAACTCGACCTTGATCAGACGATCCGCAATACGGCCCGTAAGGGCTATCTCGACATCGAGATGCGCGCCGAGAAACGCACTACGGTCTCCGTGCTTCTGCTGCTGGATGTCGGCGGCTCGATGGACCCCTATGTCCGGATCATGGAAGAGCTGTTCTCCGCCGCCAAATCCGAGATCAAGAATCTCGAGTTCTACTACTTCCACAACTGCCCCTATGAAGGCCTGTGGAAGGACAACCGCCGCCGGATGAACAACCGAATCCCGACCTGGGACGTGCTGAACAAGTATCCGTCGGAGTACAAGGTGATCGTCGTCGGCGACGCCACGATGAGCCCCTACGAGATCACCTATGCCGGAGGCTCGGTCGAGCACTGGAACGAGGAAGCGGGCGGCATCTGGCTGCAACGCTTCGTCTCGCGCTATCCGCACTTCGTCTGGCTGAACCCGACGAAGGAAGGCGCCTGGGAATATACCGGCTCGATCAAACTCATACGTGAACTGATCGGCGAGCACCGGATGTTCGAGCTGACTCTGGGCGGGCTGGACGAGGCGATGAAGGAACTGAGCCGTTAGGCTTGCCTCCCGCCTCACACCGCACCGTGCCGCGCCGCCCATTCGGCCCGGGTCATCTCCCACACCAGGCTCGCGCGCGTGGTCCCGTCTGGCCGTGTGCTGACGATTTCGCCCATCCTCCGGAAGCCCAGTCCGTCCAGCATCCGCTGCGTTGGAGTGTTGGTGAGCGCCGCCGTCTCGCACAGAAGGTCGATCCCTAACTCCGTGAACATCCAGGCAAAGCTCGCCGCCGCCCCGCGCCCGCCCGCGCCCTGGCCGTGAAGTTCGGGATGCAGCGCTCCGCCAAGTTCCCCCGCCCCCCAGTCCGGCCAGATCTGCACATCCGAATAGCCGAGGATGCGTCCGTCTTCTTCTGCTCGCACGAAGAGCAGGCCCTCACCCGCCGCACGCTCGGCAAGATGCGTCTCGATGAAGGCCGCCACGCTCGCTTTGGTCAACGGCCGGGGCAGTGAATAGATCGGCGCATGCACGCGCGGGTCGGACAAGAGCGCAAGCAGGCCCGCCGCATCCGCTGGCTGCGCCAGCCGTGATTCGCCCATCTCAGACGCTGCTCGCACGGC
>JBGTKN010000414.1:0-20069 GCA_041744615.1 Hyphomonas sp.
GGCACCGGAGTCGGCGTGCTCTCGGCCCTGATGGGAATTGGCGGCGGCACTTTCGGGGTCAGCCTGATGACACTTTGCGCCATGCCGATCCACCGCGCCGTGGCGACAGCCGCCGGCTGGGGCGTTGCGATCGGCTTGCCCGGCGCGATTGCTGCGATCTTCGTCGGCTGGGGCCGCGACGGCCTGCCGCCGATGTCACTCGGTTTCGTGAACCTGCCGGCCTTTGCCCTGATCTCGGTTTTCACGGTCCTGATGGCGCCGGCGGGGGCCGCGCTCGCGCACCGGCTGCCGGCGGACAATCTGCGCAAGCTGTTCGGCCTGTTGCTGGCTTTCGTCGCCCTGCGCATGGTCTGGCAGGCGACGGGTCTCTAGCCGCACCAGAAGCGCGGCGTCAGCGCCACAAAGAAGGCGACGAACTCGAGCCGCCCGAGCAGCATGGCCGTCGCGCAGACCCATTTCGCAAAATCCGTCAGCGAGGCGAAGGTGCCCGATGGCCCGACAATGTTCCCGAGACCCGGACCAACGTTTGATACGCTGGTCGCCGATGCCGAGATCGCTGTCAGCGTGTCGAGTCCGGTAAAGGACAGGAGCGCCGCCGCGACCATGAAGGTCACGAGATACAGGAACAGGAAGACCATCACTGACTGGAGCGTCTCCTCGTCCACGATCCGCCCGCCATACCGGATCGGCGCCTTCCGGTGCGGCTGCACCATCCGCTGCGACCAGGCATAGAGGGCCTTGCCGGTGATCTCGAGGCGGAACATCTTGATGCCGCAGGACGCCGAACCCGCGCAGCCACCCAGGAAGGTCGCGAGCAGGATCAGGGCGACAACCGGATTGCCCCAGGTGTCGTAGGGGGCCGAAGAATATCCGGTGCCCGAGATGACCGAAATGACGTTGAACACGGCCAGGACGGCAGCCTGCCCGGCAGAGCTGAAGGCTGACTCCTCAAGGTGGAGCTCGTGATAAAGAACGATAATTATTGAGATAATGCAGGCTATTGCCACGAACAGACGTGGTTGCGGATCGAGGAGCAATGGCATGATCCTGCCCTGCAAAAGAAGGATGGCGAAGAGGCTGATCGGCATCGCGGCGATCGTCATGAAGACGATGGCGACATACACGGCGGCGGTCCCGTTGAACTTGCCGAACGAGGCATCATAGGTCGAGAAACCGCCCGCCGACACGGTCGTCATCGAATGGTTGATCGCATCGAACCAGTTCATGCCCGTCATGCTGTAGAGCAGGGCGCAGAGGGCCGAGATGATCAGATAGGCATAGCCGATGAAGGCCGCGACATCCGAGACCCGTGGCAGAAATTTGCCGGTCATGTCGGAACTCTCCAACTGGAACAGCTGCATCCCCCCGACCCGCAGTTGCGGCAGGATCGCCACGGCGGTCACGATGATGCCGATGCCCCCGATCCACTGCAGAATCGAGCGCCAGAGCAGTAATCCGCGCGGCATCTCGTCGAGGCCGGTGAGCACCGTCGCCCCGGTCGTGGTGATCGCCGAGACGCTCTCGAACCATGAATCGGTGATTGTGTGGCCGGTCACCAGAAAGGGAATGGCGGCAATTGCGGGCAGGAAGACCCAGACGACCACGGTCAGCAGGAAAGCTTCCCGCTGGCCCATCCGCAATTCGCCGCCCCGTGCCAGCACCCAGAACAGCCCGCCCATCAGGCCGGACAGGCTGGCTGAGACGACGAACACGTGGGCCTGATCATCACTATCGGCGAGGTCGATCAGCGCGCACGGCAGCATCGCCGCAGCCAGCAGGACGGTCATGATGCCAATGGCCAGAATGACGGGGCGGAGCTGCATGCGCGGGCACCTTACGCCGCAAACCCTGCAAAGGTGTCAATGCCCACCCTCTGGACCCTGCAGGTTGACCCCGCGCCAGACCGGCGGCTACAGCGGCGTCAATCGTTTCGTTTGAAACCCTTTTTTGAGTCGCGCGCATGTTTGATCACCCCTCATTCGACGGCCACGAGGGCGTTCACGCCTTCGATGACGCGGCGACCGGCCTTAAATGCGTGATTGCGGTCCATTCCACCGCGCTGGGCCCCGCAGCCGGCGGGTGCCGGATGTGGAATTATCCAACCGGCGACGCCATGCTGACAGACGTGCTGCGCTTGTCGCAGGGCATGAGCTACAAAAACGCCATGGCCGGCATTCCGCTGGGCGGCGGCAAGGCTGTGATCTGGGGCGACCCGAAATCCGGCAAGTCGCCTGACCTTTTCCGGGCTTTCGGCCGGGCCGTCGAAAGCCTGCAGGGCCGGTACTATACGGCCGAGGATGTCGGCGTGGACGTCTCCGACATGGCGATCGTGCGCGAGGAGACGCGCTTCGTAGCCGGACTGGTCGAAGGCGCGGCGGCCAGCGGCGACCCGTCGCCGGTGACGGCGAAAGGCGTATATCTCGGCATCCGGGAAGTAGCCAGGCGCCTGTTCGGCACGGACGACCTCCACGGCCGGACGATTGCGGTGCAGGGCGTCGGGTCGGTCGGCGGCTATACCTGCGACCACCTGGCGAAGGCGGGTGCGCGTCTGATCATCACCGATATCGACCAGGAGGCGCTGGCGGTGGTGGCCGCCCGGACCGGCGCGCAGATCGTCGCGCCGAACGACATCTATGACGCGGAAGCCGACATCTTCTCGCCGAACGCGCTGGGCGCGATCGTCAACGAAAAGACGCTGGCGCGCCTGAAGGTCAAAGGTATCGCCGGCGGCGCCAACAACCAGCTGGTGATGCCGGAGATGGGCGAATTCCTGCGCCGCAAGGGGATTCTCTATGCGCCCGACTATGTGATCAATGGCGGCGGCATCATCAATGTGGCGGCCGAAATTTCGGGGAGCTATTCGCGCGACTGGGTGGACGCGACTCTCGCCAGGCTGATCGTCACGCTCGGAGACGTGCTCGACGAAGCACTCGAAACCCGTCAGCCTACGAACTATGTTGCCGACCGGATCGCCCGCGCGCGGATTGCCTCGGCAAGGCAAACTAGGTAGTTTCCACAGGTACGGCCCTTCTGTGGGAATGATATGGGCTGGAAAAGCCCCGGTTGCGGGCTGCAAGGAGGCCTGCCATGTCGATCATCGCCGTGCTCCAGGGAACGTCCGAGACTGACACCCTGACCACGCAGTCTGCGCTTGCAATTGCGCGCAAGCTAAACCTGCCGCTCACGGGTCTGTGCGCCCTGCCGGATCCCCAGTCTGCGCTCATGGTGGTCTCGACGCCTGAGTCCGCAGGCCTGTCGGCCGCCGCCGTCACCAGCCTCATCGACATGCAGAAAGAGATGCTCGCTGCCGCCGAAGTCGCGTTCCGGGATGTCGTGACCGCTGGCGCGGGCTCGGTCGAGAGCACATTCCTGCATCAGGTCGGCACGGCCGAACGGGCCGCTGCCAGCGCCGCGACGCTTTCTGAAGCGATCGTGTTTCCGCGCAGTGCTTCGAAATCCGGTGAGCCGCTGTCGATCGCGTTCGAACATGTGATGATGGATGCGCGCCTTCCCGTGGTGCTGGCCGGTGCGAAGGCGTTCGAGCCGGGACCGGTCATCATCGGTTGGGACGGCTCCAACGGCGCCGCCCGCGCCGTGCGCTTTCACGTGCCGCTGATCACGGCGATGGGCGACGTGATCATTGCGCAGAACCGGAAGGATGCCGAACGCGATGGCGCGCGCCCTGGCCTCGCCTCCGGTCTGCTCGCAGACTGGTTGCAGCGCCGCGGCGTCACGGCCCGTTCGGAAAGCCTAGAGGGTGAAGTCGCGAGCGCCTTGCTGGCGCTGGCGTCCGGCGCCGGCGCGACAATGATCGTGGCGGGCGCCTATGGTCACTCTCGCCTCGGCGAACGCCTGTTCGGTGGCACCAGCCGCCGCCTTCTCGAAGCAGCCGAAGCCCCTGCGCTTGCGCTCGCACGATAATCCGTCCGGAGACTGAACATGCCCCTTCGCCGCATTACGCTTCAACTCGCCCGCAATCCCGGATTGCCAGGCGGCGATCCGCAACAGGGTTACATGATCGTTGCGCCGCTGGACAGCGCCGGACAATTGGATCTTGAAGCCTGGCGCGTGCACCGGAAAGCCTGCCGTGTCTTCCGCTTCCATCCGGACCCGGCGGAAAAAGCCGATGGCTGGCTGACCCATCGCGGCCAGAACTGGTTTTTCCATTATGATGAAGAGGCCGAAGGCGACGATGAGGCGGTGTTCCGCTTCGGTGCCCACAATTTCCGCGAGGGCGAGTATGTCACGATCGATCATCCCGGCCGTGCGGCGCTGACCTATAAGGTGACCGACATCTCGCCGGTCTGAACCCTTGCGCAGGGGTTAAGACGGGAGCGAAAACATAAGAGGCGCGCGCAATCCGGCATTGTCCATGATGGGCTAAGATGCGGAGCATGGAAAAGTTTGCCGCCCCCATTGTCGCGATTGTGAGCGTGTTCCTCTATTTCACGCACGATGCCCCGTTCAACTTCGAGAAGGCGAAGCCGGAGAAGCGCGTCGCGTTCGTTGAGCGCCAGGCCCTGAAGACCGCTGTCCGTGCGGAGTTCAACGTCCGGGGCGGTGCAGACGCGGTCTTCATTTCCGAAGACCAGTTCCGGGCGCGTCTCAAGCTGCAGGCGGATGGCATGCTGAAGCAGGGTTCAAATCGCACGGCGCTCTTCCGGCAGGCTTGCGAGAGCTACACCAGGTCCTATCTCGATGAGCACGGCATCACGCTGCGTTTCGAGTTCTATCAGGACTCCGGCGCGATGGCCGGCACGATGAGCCTGTCGCCGCGGGTCTGCGCGCCCGCAGTGACGACGGTCAGCTGAGATCAGAAGTCCCAGCGCAGCTGGATTCCATAAGTGCGCGGCTCGTTGACGAAGCCGGTCAGGTTGTTGAAATCGATCGCGCCTTCCAGAGCTTCCTCGTCCAGGATATTCCGTACAAAGACGGATGCATCAAATCCGCGATCTGACTTGAATCCGGCTTTCAGGCCGCCTTCCCAATAGCCTTCCTGTCCGAACTCGATGCTCTCATAGAGGAAGAAGTTCGTCTCGCCCTTGTAGGCCCAGTCGGTATAGCCATAGATCTCGCCGCCTGGAACCGGCACGCCGTAGCGCGCGGTGACGTTGGCGATCCATTCCGGCGCATTGGGGAAGGAATTTCCGGAGATATTGTAGCCGATGAGGTTTCCGAGGCCGTCGAGCACGGGCGCATCGAGCACCGTGCAACCACCGCCGCATCCGGGCGCGAGGAGGAGTTCGTCCTTAAACTCGGTCCTGTTGTAGGACAGACCTGCGGTGATGAAGAGATTGTCGAGCGGCACAGCTTCGGCATCGATCTCGAAGCCATAGCCTTCGGCCTTGTCGCCGTTGAACAGGGCGACCGTATTGTTGAGGCCGCCGACGATGGTCAGCTGCTGGTCTTCGAGTTCGAAGAAGAAGACGTTGGTGTTGAGGCGCAGGCGGCCGTCAAGCAGTTCGCTCTTGGCGCCGGCTTCATAGGAGACCACCGTTTCCGAATCGGCGGTCGAGACGTCGTCGCCGAACACCAGGCGGCCCTGAGTCGAAGGGCCGCGGAAGCCCTTCGCGATGCGGGCATAGAGGTTGATATCGTCCGTATACGCATAAGCGGCAGACACGTCCCAGCTTACGTTGTTCGCAGACGTCGCTCCCTGCACCGGGCCGAGGGGGCCGGCGCCGATTGGGCTGGTCAGACGCTCGACGACGAAGTCCTTTTCCTCGTCGGTCCAGCGCGCGCCGCCGGAGAGGGTGAGGCGGTCGGTCAGGTCATAGGACAGCGAGGCGAAGATGCCGAGACTTTCGGTTGTGTTGGAGCGCGTGGCCCGTCCGTTCTCCGGTTGGCCCGGCGTCAGCGAGTCGAAGCTGAGCGAGGTGATGAAGACGTCTTCCTCGAACACGAAAACGCCCGCCTGGCCGCGCAGCGCACCGCCATTGTCAAAGGCAAATCGCAGCTCATGCGTGGTCTGGTCCAGGTCGTCCACCGCGCCCGCGCTTTCGGAGGGGAATGGAATGAATCCCGGTCCAAAGTTGCCTGCGCCGAGGAAGGCCGCGCCGAAGCCGCCGTCGATATCGCCGCGGCTGGAGATTTCGGCATTCTCGTAGCCGAAGACGTAGGTCGCGGTGATCGCGTCGGTGAGCGGCTTGTCGAGGCGGAGGGTGAGACCCTTTGTGTCCTGCGTCAGGAAGTTCTGGCCGTCGAAGAAGACGGTGTCGCGGTCGAAGCTCGCGCCCAGACCTTTCCGGCCCGCATCGATGATGTTGGCGCGGAACAGGCGCGCGTCGCCGTCGTTCGAGCGGGCATGGAGGTTAAGCAGCGCCGAGAAATCGGAGCCCTGCGGCGTGAACAGGACCTGCGCGCGGCCAGCGACTTCCCTGAAGCCTTCGTAACGGTCCTTCTCGCCGGTATAGGCGTTGTCCACATAGGGATCGCGCTCTTGGTAGAGGCCAGAGAAACGCACCGCGAGCACGTCCTGGACGACCGGCAGGTTGACCGCGCCTTCGAGTTCGCGCGTGTTGTAGTTGCCGTACGCGGCGCGCACATAGGCTTCGAAGTCATCCTGCGGCTTGCGCGAGTCGAACTTGATGATGCCGCCCGGGGTATTGCGGCCGAACAGGGTACCCTGCGGGCCGCGCAATACTTCGATCTGTTCGAGGTCGAACACCGGGAAACCCTTGAGGATCGGGCTTTCATACGGCACATCATCGTAGACAAGGCTGACGGGTTGCGAGGCATTGAGATCGAAATCTGTGTTGCCGATTCCGCGGATGTAGAAGCGCGGGAAAGCGCGGCCGAAAGAGCTTTCGGCGATCACGCTCGGCACGCGGGCGGATAGGAACCGCACATCGGCGCCGGAGGCTTTCAGGGTGTCGAGCTTCTCGTCCGAAAGGGTCGAGATCGAGATCGGCACTTCCTGCAGGTCTTCCTCGACACGCTGGGCGGTGACCGTGATCGTGCCGAGCCGCGCCGTGGCATCGTCATCCGCCGTCTGGGCGAAGGCAGGCGGACCGAAAGCCACCAGCGCTGTCAGACTGGCGCCGGTTACGAGGCGGCGAACGAGAATTGTCGAGAGCATGAGATCACCTTGGCGCTGGAGGCTGGGAGGTCGAGTCGGCTTGGCCGCTACTGGCGCGGGTGTCTCACACCGGAGGCCAAAGGAAAACGCTTTGTCGCCTGCCGCGCGAGTGGATTTGTTGCGATCGGAAGGATGGCGTGCTTCCGGCGCAACAATTGCCTGAAGATCAGGCTAGTTCCAAGGATTGAACCGGCGCGGATTGCCGGGCTCGGGCGACGATGGCGCGTTGTCCGCCGGCAGATCGAGCGGATCGCTTCGGGGCGGCTGCGGCGGATAGGGGTCTGAGGCCAAGACGGTGTCGAACCCTTCCGGCGAGAGGTCTGGCAAGTCGAGCGTACCGTCGATCACGATCCGCGCGGGAGGCTCGATCGAAGCCGGGGGGGCGGGTTCAGGCGACGTCGTCGCAGGGTGTGAGGGTGTGCCTGCGCGCTGCGCAGCGCCGAGGCCGAAGCCGAAGGGAATGGACGAGAGCGAGATCGGCTGACTGAGTGTCGGCACGGTCGGTGCGGGTTCTGGCGGAGGCTGCGGCGCGGGCTCTGCTTCCGGCGGGAGCGCTGTACCGGCGGCGACCGGTACGGGCGTGGTGGGCTCAGGCATCGGTGCAACATCGATGACTGGCTCGGGCTCTGGAACGGGTTCGGGGGCTGTTTCGGGCGCCACGGGCTCGAAGGCGCCAAAGGTCCCGAACGAACGGGGCTCTTCGGTCAGCGGCGCCACACCCACCGACGGTGCAGTGGCTTCTTTGGTGGCAACGAAGGCCGGCGCAGATTCCGCTTCCGGTTGAGGCGGGGGCTCTGCTTCCGGCGGGGGCTCCGGCTGAGGCTCAGGTTCTGGTTCAGGCGCAAGAGCAACGGGCTCCGGCTCCGGAGCGGGCGGTGCGGCATTGATCTGGTCGGCGAGGGTCGCGACAGCGGCGGTGATCTCGGTTTCGCTTTCGATCGGGGCCGTTTCGTCTGTGGTGGCATCCGGCACGTCGATCACCTCGATGCCAGGGACGACGGGCGCGCTCGGGGCGGGCGCTTCCGCCTCGGCCGAGTCGAGGCCGGCGAGAAGGGTGCGGATTGCTTTCTCGGTGCCGCGGGCATGACGGGCCGCCTCACGATAGAGTTCGGCGATGAACTTGGCATAGGGACGGCCATGCGCATCGACATCGTCGGCAAATTCTTCCGGCGTGCAGGTTTCAATCTCTCGGCCCAGCGCATCAGTCAGCAGCACGGCATGGGGCTCGGGCGTTATCACCACGCGGTAGCCTTCGGTGTCGTGGACAACCGTGGCGTTCTCGCCTTCGGTCCAGGTGACCCGCTGCTTGCGCGTCATCTCGCTCAGCTTGTCGATAAGGCGCTTGGTAGAGGGATGCAGCATTGCGGCGTGCCTTCCTGATGGGGCCGAATATGACTTCAGCGTCAGGTTAGCCCGCCCGGCGCAAAGATTCAAACCTCAGAGCCAGATTCATGACCACCAAGGGCAAATCAGTTCGCCTGCAGGCACCATGCCAATTCTTCAACGCGGTTAAGGCAACTCTGCGGTGTATCGGAGTTCTACAAGTTGCGCCGCTTGGACCTCATCGTAGACCGGTTCAACCGATTTATGGGGCAGCTCGTAGCGGTAAACCCGCGTGAATCGTTTCTCCGCGCCGGGATCAGGACACGTGACTTCGATGCCGGAGTCCACAGGCGCGCCATCTGCGCAGAGGCTGCGTTTATCCTCAGGTAGCTGGGAAAGCAGCGCCGTTCCAATCACTTCGCCGATTGGCCCTCGCACGCCTGCCTCTCGGCTGCGCACTGTGGCCACGTAGCCACGCGACCAGTCCGATTCGACGATGAAACGCGCCGTCTCGCTCCCTTTGGGCCGCACTTCAAATGACGAGGCCCCCGATTCCGGGTTTGCGATCGGGATGACGATGAAGCCCGGAAAGGCCTTCTCCACGGCCGAAACGGTGAACGGTGTCGCCTCGCCGAGCGACGCGACACCGTCCGGCGAGATCGTCAGGCGGGTCGAATCCCACTCCTCGCCGCGCAGACGCGCGATGTCCTTGATCAATGTCTTTACAGGCTGGTCCGTGTCGACCGAAAGGTCCGTCCGGAAACCCCGGATCACGCCGTCCGGCGAGACGACCAGGTAAGTCGGCGTCCAGCGGATCTTCAGTGCTTCGCGCAGGCTGCCATCCGTGTCGAGGATCACCGGCAAAGTGTAGCTCACCGATTCGAAATAGGCTTCCAGCGAGCCATGCTTGCCGAACATGTCATCCGGCGTCGCGCGCGCGGCGTCCTGCGGCACGTGAAGCGTCACGAAATCGAGGTCCGGATCAACCGCAATCGCGCGCGACAGCGCTTCGGCATAAGGCCCATCGGCGAGGCTTTCCGCGCACCACGCGCCCCAAACAGCTATCACCGTCCAGCGTTCGATTTCGGCGGAATCGAACGTGCTGCCGGCCGCCATAGCTGCCTCGAAAACGGGCAGCTTCTGTCCAAGCAATTCGTAGTCAAGAGGTCGGCCTTCGGCGTCCCGCACTACGCCGTCACTGGAATCGGTGCTTTCGGGCGCGGCTGAAGACTCTGAAAGTATTCCAGCCGTTTCGCTGTGAGGCGAGTCTGCCAATTCCGCCGCGCCGCAGGCGGCCACCACAGCTGCCAGGGCAATACTTCCAACCAGATGCTTCATCATGGCCGTAACTCCGCAGTTCCACACAATACATGCCACGTACCTGCGGCATGAAGAAGGCAGCCATAGTAGGCGCGCTGAACAGAAAAGGGCGGCCATTTCGGGCCGCCCTTCTATTCGATCCACCGAAGTCTCGGATCAGTTGTAGAATTCGAACAGTCCGGCTGCGCCCATGCCGCCGCCGATGCACATGGTGACCACGCCCCATTTGGCTTTCCGGCGCTGGCCTTCGAGCAGGATGGAGCCGGTGCAGCGTGCGCCGGTCATGCCGAACGGGTGGCCGATCGAGATGGCGCCGCCGTTGACGTTGTACTTCTCAGGGTCGATGCCGAGACGGTCGCGCGAGTAAAGGCACTGCGAGGCGAAGGCTTCGTTCAGTTCCCAGAGGTCGATATCGTCAACCTTCAGGCCATGACGCTCCAGCAAGCGCGGCACGGCGAAGACCGGGCCAATGCCCATTTCGTCCGGGTCGCAGCCCGCAACATTGAACCCGGCGAAACGGCCGAGCGGCTTCAGGCCGCGCTTGGCAGCCTCCTTGGCTTCCATCACGACGACAGCCGCCGCGCCGTCCGACAATTGCGAAGCATTGCCGGCGGTGACGTATTTGCCCTGTTTTATGACCTGGCCGCCCGAGAAGACAGGCGGCAGGCCGGCGAGGCTCTCATAGGTCGTACCCGGACGGTTGCAGTCATCCTTGTCAGCGACAACGTCCTGGAAAGTCTCTTCGCGGGTTTCCTTGTTGACGAGTTTCATCCGAGTCTTCAGCGGTACGATTTCCTGTGCCATGTAGCCCTTCTGCTGGAACTCGGCCGTGCGGCGCTGGCTCTCGGCGGAGTACTGATCCTGGTATTCGCGGCTGACTTTGTAACGATCGGCGACGATCTCGGCGGTCTCGATCATCGTCATCCAGATGGCGGGCCAGGTCTTGGCCAGTTCCGGCTCGAAATACTTGTGGCGGTTCGACTGGCCGGAGCCCTGGACGAGGCTGATGCTTTCCACGCCGCCGCCGACCGTGACGGCTGCGCCTTCATGGATGACCGTGTGGGCCGCATTGGCGATGGCCTGCAAGCCCGACGAGCAGAAGCGGTTGATGGTGGCGCCTGAAGTGGTCGACGGGCAGCCGGCGGCGAGGGCGGCATTGCGCGCCACATTGTGGCCGGTGGCGCCTTCCGGCGCAGCACAGCCCAGGAACACGTCTTCAACCGCGGCGCCTTCGACACCGGCGCGCTCAAGTGCGCCCTTGATGGCATGGCCTGCCATTGTGATCCCGTGCGTATCATTGAGAGCGCCGCGGCCTGCTTTGGTCAGGGCGGTACGGGCAGTAGAGACGATAACGGCTTCGCGCATGGCTTCCTCCGGAAATGTTTGGCGTCGAGTTGCCGCGCACCGTAACGAGTGCAACCCGCCCGCGCCAGACTTCCCTTAACGTCAAGGGAGGCTTTCCCATGAAAAAACCCGCCCGGCGGAACCGGGCGGGTTGCTGTCTGGCGTTTCTTCCCCGTATCAGGCGGTGATCTTGGCCTTCGGAGCGGACGCCTTCACGGCGTCATCCACATAGGCTTCGAATTTCGTGAAATTCTCGACAAACATCTCGGCCAGTTTCGCAGCCTGCGCGTCATAGGCGGCCGGGTCGGCCCACGTCGAGCGCGGGTCGAGGATCTTGGAATCGACGCCTGGAACAGCAGCCGGAACCATGAAGCCGAACGTCTCGTCCTTGCGGAACTGGACCGTGTTCAGCGAACCATCCAGCGCGGAGTTCAGCAAGGCGCGGGTCGCCTTGATCGGCATCCTGTTGCCCTGGCCGTACGGGCCGCCCGTCCAGCCGGTGGAGACCAGCCAGCAGTCGACATCATACTTCGCGATCAGGCGGCGCAGCAGATTTCCGTACTCGGACGGATGGCGCGGCATGAAGGGGCCGCCGAAGCAGGTGGAGAAGGTGGCCGAAGGCTCGGTCACGCCCTTCTCGGTGCCGGCAACGCGCGCCGTGTAGCCCGAGAGGAAGTGATACATCGCCTGGGCCGGCGTCAGCTTGGCAATCGGCGGCATGATGCCGTAGGCGTCGGCCGTCAGCATGATGAGGTTTTTCGGCTGGCCGCAGCGGCCGGTCAGCGAGGCGTTCGGGATCGCCTCGATCGGATAGGCGCCGCGCGAGTTCTCGGCGAGCGCGGCCGAATCGAGGTCGAGCTCGCGCGTGACGGAATTCATCACGACGTTCTCGAGCACGGTGCCCCACTGTTTCGTTGTGGCGTAGATTTCAGGCTCGGCCTCGGCCGAAAGCTTGATCATCTTGGCATAGCAGCCGCCTTCGAAGTTGAAGAGGCCGTTTTCGGACCAGCCATGCTCGTCATCGCCGATCAGCGTGCGCGAGGCATCGGCTGACAGTGTCGTCTTGCCGGTGCCGGAGAGGCCGAAGAAGATCGCCGCGTCGTCCTTGTCGGACGTGTTGACCGAGCAGTGCATCGGCATCACGCCTTGGTCGGGCAGCAGGTAGTTGAGGATGGTGAAAACCGATTTCTTGGTCTCGCCGGCATAGGAGGTGCCGCCGATGAGGATGACGCGCTTGGCGAAGTTGACGGCAATGACCGTTTCGGAGCGTGTGCCGTGTTTCGCCGGATCGGCGCGAAAGCTCGGGCAGTTGATGATGGTAAAATCGGTGCGGAACGATTTTGCTTCGTCCGTGGTCGGAAGACGCAGGAGATGGCGGATGAACAACGAATGCCAAGCATACTCGGTAACCACGGTCACAGGCACGCGGTAATCAAGGTCTGCGCCGCCGAAGAGGTCCTGCGAATACATATCCTGCTTGGCAATGTGGGCCTTGAAGTCCGCCCAGAGGGCATCGAAATGCGCGGGCGTCATCGGCGCGTTATTGTCCCACCAGACCGTGTTCTCGGTCAGCTCATCACGTACGGTGAACTTGTCTTTCGCCGAACGGCCGGTGTGTTGCCCGGTTTCGACAACCAGGGCGCCGCCCTTGGCCACGCGCGCTTCGCCCGAAGCGACAGCGGTTTCGTACAGGCGGGCTTCATTCCAGTTCTTGCGGACCGATTTCGGACGTACGCCAAGCTCGGAAAGGATTGCTACTGTGTCGCTCATTATCACCCTCGTAATCGCGATTCTGTCGGGCCGCCCCCGGCCTCGAGACCATGCGCCATTAGCGCTTGAAAGGCGAAATTTGCAACAACTGTGCCGCTGACGAGAGTGTAAATCCTGCCGTTACTTGGTCCGCCAAGAGGCCGCGCTGCGAATGTCTGACGTTGTCAAATATTCGGCGCGACTATTGTGCGGCGCACCCTGTGCCGAACACGGACAGATAGCTCCGTGCGGCCGTTGTGAGCTTCTCCGGCAGGGCATCGACGCAGAACCAGCCCCACCCGCCATGCTTCTCCGGCTCGAGGATCTGCGGCTCGCCGGACTGGATGCGCGCTTCGTAAACCGGCGCGATCCAGTGCCGCCCGTCGCCCTGGTCAATCGTCTCAGCGATGCAGGCGAGGCGGAGGATACCGATCTCGATTCCGAGTTCCTCGGCAATCTCGCGCCGTGCTGTTTCCATCGCCGGCTCGCCAAACTCGATCTTGCCGCCGGGCAGGCCCCAGGCCCCCGCTTCCGGCTCGCGCAAACGCTGGATGAGCAATAGGCGACCGGTGTCATCGCGGATCGCTGCGCCGCATCCGGCTTCGGGTTTGCTCAAGTCCATGGCGTCAGGCTCCGATGCGGATCATCCGCCATCTGATAACAAAAAAGGCCGCCAAGGCGATACCCTGGCGGCCCGAGGAGAGGCTAGGAAAGAGATCGAAGCTTACTTCTTGGCGGCGACGTTGCACTCGGTGAGTTGCTCGGCCGTCAGTTCGGATTTGGTGTTGCGAAGCGCGGCGACTTGGCCGACTTCTTTCGCGATCTTCTTGCAGATGCGAACGGTCGGCGCCTTGCGGTCGAGATCGGCGCGGCAGGTTGTGCCTTCGCAGGACCAGACGACGCTTTCGGCGACGATGCGTTTCTGGGACACCGGGTTGACGGTTTCGAAGGTGTAGGAGTTGCTGGCCAAAGCTGGCGCAGCGATGACTGCGAAAGCGGCGGTGGCGAGGATGGAACGGAGCATGGGAGGGTGCCTTGTCGTTCGGGGTTGAAGCTGCATTTGGTGGTCAGGCGAGTGGCCTGAGAGAATGAGTAAAGAACACTGAATAATTCGTCAAGTGTTCAGACAGCTCGATTCAGGATTATTGGAGAACGGTTCGTTCCATACGTGCGAGTTCGGATGCCTGCTTGCCCCGGCGGCACAAATTGCCGCCTTGCCCGACAGGCGTATGGTGACTGCAAAGCCGAGACGCATGGGAGAGAGACATGGACTTCAACATTCCAAAGGACATGGCCGACTATCTGGTCGTGCTCGATAAATTCATCGAAGACGAGATCAAGCCACTTCAGGCGCAGGACGACAACGAGCGCTTTTTCGACCACCGCCGCGAATGGGCGCGCACCGATTTCGACAATGAAGGCCTGCCGCGTCCGGAATGGGAAGCGCTACTGCGCGAAGCCAAGAAGCGCGCCGACAAGGCCGGCCACCTGCGTTACGCCCTGCCGAAAGAATTCGGCGGCCAGAACGGCACCAATCTCGGCATGGCAATCATCCGCGAGCACTTCGCCAAGCAGGGCCTCGGCCTGCACAATGACCTGCAGAACGAACACTCAATCGTCGGCAACTTCCCGCAGATCCTGATGCTGCGCGACTTCGCCCGCCCCGACCAGAAGCACCTCGCGGAAGCGGCGCTCGCCGGCAAGTTCATCGCCTGCTTCGGCCTCACCGAGCCCAATCACGGCTCCGACGCGACCCATATGGAAACCCGCGCCGTCCGCACCAAAAAAGACGGCAAGGATGGCTGGCTGATCAACGGCGAGAAGATGTGGATCACCGGCATGCATGTCGCGACCCACATCATGCTGTTCTGCCGCACGAGCGGAAAGGACGGCGACGCCAAGGGCATCACCTGCCTGATCATCCCGGCGCGCGATCCCGGCGTGATCATCGAAGAATACATGTGGACCTTCAACATGCCGACAGACCACCCGCGCCTCACCATCAAGGATGTCTGGGTGCCGGACGACGCCGTGTTCGGTCCGCCCGAAGGCGGCCTCGCGCTCGCCCAGCACTTCGTGCACGAGAACCGCATCCGCCAGGCCGCCTCCTCCTGCGGCGCGGCGATCTATTGTATCAATGAAAGCGTGAAATACGCCCTCGAGCGCAAACCCTTCGGCAAGCCGCTCGCGACCAACCAGGCGATCCAGTTCCCGCTGGTGGAGCTCGCGACCCAGGCCGAGATGCTCCGTCTGCTGATCTTCAAGACGGCATGGGAGATGGATCAGATGTCGAAGCCGGAAGTGGCCGTCCGCCTCTCCGACAAGGTCTCGATGTGCAATTACTACGCAAACCGCCTCGTCTGCGAGGCCGCCGACCGCGCGATGCAGGTGCATGGCGGCATTGGCTACTCCCGCCACAAGCCGTTCGAGCACATCTACCGCCACCACCGCCGGTACCGCATCACCGAAGGCTCCGAGGAGATCCAGATCCGGAAAGTGGCTGGCCACCTCTTCGGCTTCATGGGCCCAAACAAGCACGGCCAGCCCAAAGGCGAAACCGGCAAGGACGGCAAGAGCACCGAGCCGACGGATTTCGCGGTTCGGTAGTCCCAACCACGCGAAATGCAGAAGATGCCGGGGCCCCCAGGGCCCCGGGCCCGGCATTTTTTGCCTAAAGTTTCGCAAACTCCGCCGTGAAGTGGCGCATCATGGGCGGTTCCTTGACGATTCGCAGGCCGCGGAGCGTGTCTTTCGACGCGGCCACTTCTTGCAGCACTTCCACCACATAGTCCGCATGGCTCTGCGTGTAGACGCGGCGGGGCATGGCGAGGCGGACGAGGTCCATGGCGCCGGGAGCTTCGGTGCCGTCCGGCTTGCGGCCGAACATCACGGTGCCGATCTCGCAGGCGCGGATGCCGCCGGCTTCATACATTTCGCAGGTCAGCGCCTGACCGGGATATTGCAGCGGCGGGATGTGCGGCAGGAATGCGCGCGCATCGATGAACACGGCATGGCCGCCGGCTGGCTTCACGACCGGTATACCCATCGCGTCAAGCCGCTCGGCAATGTAAGAATTGCTCCGTACACGGTAGCGAAGATAGTCCTCGTCGATGATTTCCTTCAGGCCCTGCGCAATGGCATCAAGGTCGCGGCCCGCAAGCCCGCCATAGGTGGGGAAGCCCTCGGTCTGGATCAGGAGCGTGCGGGCGCGCTCGGCAAGGGCATCATCGTTAAGCGCCAGCCAGCCGCCAATGTTAGCGAAGGCGTCTTTCTTGGCGCTCATCGTCATGCCGTCGGCCACCGCAAAGCAGTCGCGCACAATGTCCTTGATCGGACGATCTGTCTGGCCTTCCTCGCGTAGCTTGATAAACCAGGCATTCTCGGCAAAGCGGCAGCCGTCGATATAGAACGGCTTGCCATGTGCCTTGGCGAGGGCCGCCGCGCCTCTGATGTTGGCGAGGCTCACCGGCTGGCCGCCGCCGGCATTGTTGGTGATCGTCATCATAACCGCCGGGATTTGCCCGCCGTTCTCGCGCAGTACGCGTTCCAGAGCCGCGAGATCCATGTTGCCCTTGAACGGATGATCGAGCGAAGGCACGCGGCCTTCCGCAATCGGAATGTCCAGCGCCTCGGCGCCCATCGCCTCGATATTGCCGCGCGTCGTGTCGAAATGGGTGTTCGACGGGATCAGGTCGCCCTTCCTGGCGATCAGCGAGAAGAGAAGGTGCTCTGCCGCCCGGCCTTGGTGGGCGGGAATGATGTGCCGGAAGTCCATCAGGTCCTTCACCGCCGCCTCGAAGCGGTAAAAGCTCGGCGCGCCGGCATAACTCTCGTCGCCGGTCATCACCGCGCCCCACTGCGCCGCGCTCATCGCCGAGGTGCCGCTATCAGTCAATAGGTCAATGATTACATCGTCCGAATACAGCTTGAACAGGTTGTAGCCCGCTGCCGCCAGCAGGCGTTCGCGCTCCTCGCGCGTGGTCATGCGGATCGGCTCCACGGACTTGATGCGGAACGGTTCTATGATGGTTTTCATAGTGTCACTCCCGGGCTGAATGTCGCTGCGGTTGCCTCTCCGGGGTGCCGGAAGACGGCCGCGCTCAGCGCCTGTTGCGATGGCGGGGCCATATCATGCTCCCCCGGTCCCGCCAAGCCGGGCGGCCGGGTTAACAGCGCGTTCACCATCTTCGCCGAGTCTCCGCAGACTGAATTGCCCGCTGCCGAAGGACTTGGCCATGACCCTGCTCGAACGCGTGATCCGCAATCACCGCTGCCGCTCGACGCATCACTACATTGCGTTCGATGCGCTCTCGCTCATCGGCGGCGAGGAAGGCGAGGCCTGGAAGTCGCTCTTCATGGTCCACCACGAGCACCTGCTGAAAGGCGCCAAGGCGCCGGACGCCGAGTTCAAGGACTTCAAGAACCACGTCCTCCACGTCGCCGAAGGCGAATGGGGCGGCGCGCGCGGCATGGCGCAGGAATGGTATGCGCGCGGCGTCGAACTCCTCGCAAAAAAGCGCTGGAGCGAGGCTGCCTATGCCTTCGGCGTGCTCAGCCACTATTACGCTGACCCGATCCAGCCCTTCCATACAGGCCAGACCGAAGCCGAAGGCGTCATCCACCGCGCCGTCGAATGGAGCATCGCCAAGTCACGCGGCGAGATCGACGCCCGTATCGAGGCGAACGGCTATCCGGACATCGAAGTGCCGGACGGCAAGGGCTTCGTCTCCGACATGGTCCGCGCAGGCGCCGAGCTCAGCCATAAGCACTACCAGACCTTCATCGACCACTATGACATCGACGCAGGTGTCGCCGATCCGCCGTCCGGGCTCGACGAGACGATGCGCACCGCGATCGCCGATCTCGTGGGCTACGCCACCGCCGGTTTCGCCGTAATCCTGACGCGCGCCGTCGAGGAAGCCGCCGTCGCGCCCCCAAAGGTGAACCTGACGCTGCAGGGCTATATCGAGACACTCGACATCCCGCTGCGCTGGGTCATGGCGAAGCTCGAGGATGCAGGAGACCGCCGCACGGTCGAGCGCATGTATGCCGAGTTCCAGAAGACCGGGAAGGTCATCAAGACGCTCCCCGCCGACGACAAGGCCATCCGCGCGCTGCACGCCAAACAGGTTCGCCGCATTCCGCTGAAACAGCTGAACGCCGAAGAGATTGCGCCAATCGGCACACTCAACGAGAACCGCCTCGCGTCGGCAGCAAAGCCTGCCGAAGCCGCCGAGCCTGTCGTTGATGATGTGCCCCCGGCTGAACTGACCGAGATCGCCCGCCGCGATACCGCCGCGACACCGCGCCGCGGTCTGCTCGGATCGCGCAAACGCACCGCTGCGCCGGAGCCGGAAATCGAAGCAGACATCGATCCCGAAGCCGGAGAGGAAATCGAATCCGTCTCGGGCGAACTGATCCTCGACCAGCCGGTCGAAGCCTCCGTCCGTCCCGAGCCTGAGGTGATCGCCGAGCCAGCGGCAGAAGACGGGGCTCGCCGCATGGCCTCGATCACCCGAGACGATCCGGTTGTCGACGCGCCCTCCATCGGCCGCAAGACCGCCAAGCAACTCGCCCGCGCCGGGATCACGACGATCGGCGACCTGCTCGACTGTGACGCTGAGATGGTCGAACTCGAACTGAACGTCCGCCACATCACGTCCGAAGCCATCCGCATCTGGCAGGACCAGACGCAGCTGATGATGGATGTCCCCGGCCTGCGTGTGCACGATGCCCAGTTGCTCGTTGGCGCCGGGATCACGACACGTGAAGACCTCGCGAACGCCTCGGCCCGGACCATCTTCGAACTCGCCATGGATTTCCTCGCCACGCCGGAAGGCGAGCGCGTGCTGCGCGATGACCAGGTTCTGCACGAAGACGAAGTCGAGGAATGGATCGAGATGGCGCAGGACGCCGCCTAGGGTCTCGCCACGCCGGCTGCGGCATAGACCGCATCGATCAGCGCCATGTTGGCCACGCCGTCCGCCCCGCCCGTCAGTGCCGGGGCCTTTGCTTTCAGCAGATCGATCATGTGCGCCAGCTGGTGATCATAGGTCGTCTCGCCCGGCACAGTGTGGCGCCGGATGGAAAGTCCCCTGCGGATCGTGATCGAGTGGCCCCGGTGCGGATGCAGCGGATTGCGGGCGACCAGGATGCCCTCGGTGCCCTGGATTGCCAGCAGCGCCTTGAAGCGCTGCCCCGGCGCCATGGACGTGCGCACTTGCGCTGTCACGCCGCCGCCAAATTCCAGCTGCGCCGTGGTGACCAGGTCCACGCCCCGTTCGCTCAGCTTGCACGTCGCCTGGATCACGCTGGGCTCCGATCCCGCCACCGTCCGGGCCCAGTGCAGGGCGTAGCAACCCAGATCCATCAGCGCCCCGCCGCCCAGAGCCGGATCGTGCCGCAGCTCGCCGGGGCGGTACTTGATGGCCACGGAGAACTCGGACTTGATCGCGCACAGCCTGCCGATGGCGCCGTTTCGTATCTGGGCGAGAATGTCGTCGAACATCGGATGGAAGCGGTAGTGGAAGGCCTCGAGCAGCGGTTTTCCGGTGCGCTTGGCGGCGTCCGTCATGGCGCGGGCTTCGCGCGCGTTCATGGCGAAGGGTTTCTCGCAGAGCACCGCCTTTCCCGCTTCCAGGGCGGCGATGGTGAGGTCGGCATGCCGGTGCGGGGGCAGGGCGTTGTAGATGAGGTCGATGCCCGGATGGGCTATCAGGGCTTCATAGCTGCTTAGGCTTTCCGGGATGCCATGCTGCCAGGCGTAGGCACTCGCGCGGTCACCGTCGCGCGCGGCGACGCAGACGATTTCGCAGTCATCGCGTCTGCGCACCGGCGCGATCAGGGCCTGAGGGGCTATTTTTGAGGCACCAAGTAGTCCCATCCGGATCATGAAGGTTCCCGATTTTTATCATCTGCCATCGTTTCATTACAGCGAGCGTAAACAAATCCTCTCGCTCTGTTTACCCCGGACTAACGCCGCTTAATCGCTTTCTTCATCCCGCATGAAAAAAACTTCACGGCGGTAAGATTCTGGAAACTACGGGAGACGAAGTTGAGCCCTGTCCCGAGGCCATTGATCCTAGGAGTGCCTTTGCCAATGATGATTGATCTGATAGCGCACATCGCTACATGCAATGGCCTCGCGGACTCCGTTTCCAAGCGTGCGCTTGGCATTGTCCTGAACGGCGCGGATCGCCAGGGCAGCCCGCTCGCAGCCGTCATGTTCAAGAAGGTTCCGGGCGCGCGCGTTCTC
>JBGTKN010000415.1:0-1784 GCA_041744615.1 Hyphomonas sp.
CTGGTTGAGCGCGCCGCCGAGGACGAGGAGGTGGCCGAACTGATGGAGGGGCAGGATAGCCTGTTCGAGGCGCGCCTCGAAACGCTCGCCAAGTCGCAGGAACAACTCGAGAAGCGCCAGTCGCAGATCGCCAGCCAGATCGAGGGCATAGACGCGCAGCTCGCGTCGCTGGAAGAACAGCTGGTGTTGATCGAGGAGGAGATGGCCAGCCAGCAGAGCCTGTTCGACCGGGGCCTGTCACAAGCCAGCACGCTGCTGGCGCTGCAACGGAACGCGGCGAGCCTGCGCGGCCAGCTTGGCGAGCTTGCCGCGAGTCGCGCTCAGGCGGAAACCAGGATCACCGAAACCGAGATCGAGGCGTTGCAACTGATCACGCAACGACGCGAGGACGCAATCACCCAGCTGCGAGACATGCGCTACAACGAGCTAGAGCTGCGTGAGCAGCGCGACGCCATGCGCGAAGAGCTGGACCGTCTTGATATTCGCGCGCCGGTCTCCGGCATCGTCTACGGCATGGCGGTTCAGACACCACGTTCGGTTCTCCGCGCGGCCGAACCTGTGCTCTACCTAGTGCCGCAAGACCGGCCGCTGGTGATCGCGGTCCAGGTTGACCCGGTGCATATCGACCAGGTGCTGTCCGGCCAGCAAGTCAGCCTGCGGTTCTCCGCGCTGGATCAGCGGACGACTCCGGAACTGGTGGGTCAGGTGACGCTGGTATCGGCCGATGCCTTCGATGACGATGCCACACGACTGAGCTATTACCGCGCGGAGATCACGCTGGCACCGGGCGAGATCGACCGGCTGGCCGTCGGGGCGAGCCTGATCCCCGGCATGCCGGTGGAGGCCTTCATCCGCACGACTGATCGTTCGCCACTGGCCTATCTGACCAAACCGCTGATGGATTATTTCAACCGTGCCTTCCGCGAAACCTGAGGCGTCCGGCCGCCGGTGCGGCTTCGGGAGGCAATTCGTCACGAATTGCGCGCGCTTCGCGCCGGGAAATCGGTTCGATTTCCCGCAGCGATCCGTCACGGATCGCGTGTCACTGCGGGTTCCGGCCCGGCCGCAAATGGTCTAGCGTGTCTGCGAATCCGACACTCCCCATTCCAAAGGATCCACGCACAATGTCCATTTCAGCCCGGCTCGCCGAAAAAGGCATCGAGTTGCCGCAGGCCAATGCGCCTGCCGCCAACTACATCCCCTATGTTCAGGTCGGCAGCCTGCTTTTCGTCTCTGGCCAGATCTCGCAGACGGCGGACGGGCTTGTGACCGGCAAGCTTGGCGCGGAACTGGACGTCGAGGCGGGCGCGGCCGCGGCGAAGCTCTGTGCGCTGAGCCTCCTGGCGCAGGTCAAGGCGGCATGTGGCGGCGATATCGACCGTCTGGTGAGGGTTGTGAAGCTCACCGGCTTCGTCAATTCGACTCCCGATTTCACCGACCAGCCCAAGGTGATCAACGGAGCCTCCGACTTCCTGGTCGAGGCACTGGGCGAGCAGGGCCGGCATTCGCGCTCGGCGGTGTCCGCAGGATCGCTGCCGCTGGGTGTTGCGGTGGAGATCGAGGGGATCTTCGAGCTCGCATGAACCGTCTTCCGCGCCCCTTCGTGGAGGTGCCTCTCGCCCATCGCAGCCTGCATGACGTGGCCGCCGGACGGCCGGAGAACAGCCGCGCGGGCATTCTTGCGGCCATCCGTGCCGGCTATGGCATCGAGATTGACGTGCAGCTCAGCGCCGATGGCGCGGCAATGGTGTTTCACGATTACGCCCTCGACCGGCTGACGCAAG
>JBGTKN010000416.1:0-15847 GCA_041744615.1 Hyphomonas sp.
GTGCCGGCCGCACCGCCGGAGCCGCCTTCGCGCCCACAGCGCCGGCTCGATCCCATCCAGCGCGCCCGCCGGATGGACGATGAGGCCAACCTCCTCACCCATGCTGCCTTTGGCACCAGTGACGACCTCGAACAGATCGTCGGCGTCGGACCGATGCTAACTGAGCTGCTGCACGAGGTCGGCGTGTTCTATTTCTGGCAAATTGCCGAATGGACAAACGCGGACGTCGATTATGTCGACGGCAAGCTGCTGCACTTCAAAGGCCGTATCGAGCGTGACGACTGGGTGGGCCAGTCCCGCCAGCTCGCCCTTCTGCCCACCTCAGCCAAACGCCCAGAAGCCGAGTGAAGCTGCCGCCGCGATAAGTCTTGGCAATCGGGTCTGAGCGCGCCACACCCTTTCTGAGACAACAGGAGGAGATGCGCATGCTGGAAGGCATCAAGATCGTCGAGTACGCGACCTATATGGCCGCGCCGGGCGCAGGCTGCATCTTGCGGGATTGGGGCGCCGATGTCACCAAGATCGAACCACCGGGCGGCGATCCCATCCGCCTCTTCTTCCGCACCATCGGAACGGATCTGCAGGACAACCCGGTCTTCGATTTCGACAATCGTGGCAAGAAGTCCGTCGTTATAGACACGAGCAAACCCGAGGGTCAGGCGCTGATCCGGGAGATGGTGAAAGACGCCGACGTGTTTCTCACGAACGTGCGCCCAGGCGGGCTGACGAGGTCGGGTCTCGACTACGAGTCGCTGAAATCCCTGAACCCGAAGCTCGTCTATTGTTCGCTCACCGGCTACGGCCTCGAAGGTCCGGATGCGGATCGTCCCGGGTTCGACATTGCAAGTTTCTGGAGCCGCACGGGCGTGGCCAACCTCACCATCCCTAAAGGCGGCGAGCCGTTTCCATTGCGCACGGCCTTCGGCGATCACACGACTTCCATCGCCGCTGCCGCCGGCATCTGTGCTGCGTTGTTGGAAGCTGGACGCACCGGTAAGGGGCGTCTGGTGGAAGCTTCTCTCTTTCGCACGGGACTCTATACGATGGGCTCCGATCTCGCGATCCAGCTTTTCTTTGGCCGGGTTGCGTCGACCAAAGGCCGGGGCGAGCAGAATGTGCCGATTTCCAACTTCTTCCAGTCAAAGGATGACAAGTGGTTCTGCATTGTGGCGCGCCAGGGCGAGACGGACTGGGCGCCGCTTTGCCGCGTTATTCGGCGTGAGGAACTTGCGACTGACCCGCGCTTCAACAATGCCAAAGGCCGCCGCGCCAATAATGGGGAGGTCGTGGCCATTCTCGATGCCGGATTTGCCGCCTACGAGATGACCGAACTCGCCGCGCGCCTCGATGCTGAATCGATTGCCTGGGCACCTGTGCAGACTCTCGCCGACGTCGCCAAGGATCCGCAGGCCTTTGCGGCGGGCGCCATTGTGCAGACGCCGAGCGCCAAGGGCGACGGCGCGACCTACCCGTCGCCCGCTTCGCCTGTGCGCTTTCCGGGTGCGGATGATGGACCTAAAGGGCCTTCGCCGACGCCCGGTCAGCACACGGCCGAAGTTCTCGCTTCCCTCGGCCGCAGCGAAAGCGAGATCAGCGACCTGTTCGCCTCCGGAATCGTCGCCTGACGCCGTAACGGCGTTGCATGCGTTGTACTAGTTCCCTTTGAACACCGGCGCGCGCTTCTCGAGGATCGCGTTAACGCCTTCCACGTGGTCATTCGTCTCGTGCATCAGCGCCTGAGCGGCCGCTGACATTTCCATGATCGTGTCATAGGACGACGTCGTGCCGTGACGCATCAGCGTCTTCGCGAGGCGTAGCGCCTGCGGTGGCTGCTGGGCGATCTTGGTCGCCAATGCCATCGCTTCATCCATTAGCTTGTCGGCGGGAACGACGCGCGAGACGAGACCCCACTCGGCGGCAGTATTGGCGTCGATCACATCGCCCGTGAACAAGAGTTCCGCCGCGCGCGAAGCTCCGATCAGGCGCGGCAACAGCCAGGCGCCGCCATCTCCAGGGATGAGGCCGAGCTTCAGGAAGGTCACACCCATCTTGGCCGTGTCAGCGGCGATCCGGATGTCGGCCATGCAGGCGACATCGCAGCCGAGGCCGATGGCGGGACCATTGATCGCGGAGATCAGGGGTACTTCCAGATTGTAGATGGAGCGCACGATCATGTGGATATTGCGGCGATATCCTTCGCGGATATCGGCAGGGCTGCCGCCGAAGGCGCCAGCTTTCTCTTTCATCGCCTTGACGTCGCCGCCGGCGGAGAAGGCGCGCCCGGCGCCGGTCAGCACGGCGCAGCGAATAGCGGGATCTGATGCAACTTCGGCACATACGGCTGTCACGGCGGGGCCATCACCTTCCTGACCCAGCGCATTCATCATTTCGGGGCGGTTCAACGTCAGAAGGGCAATCGGCCCGCGTTTTTCAAGCAGAAGGATCGACATGGCAGAAGGCTCCCTGGAAGGCTGTGTGTGGGGCAAGTCTCGTAACGTGGGTGGGCGTCTTGTCCAGCCTCAGCTCTCGCTGGCCTTGCGCGTGAACCGTGTCCCCGGCGCGGGTGGCGGGCTTGGCGGACCGGCAAAGCATTGCGCTTTGCTCATCCAGTCGTTTGCGACCGGACCTGTGACTTTCAGGTGGGTGTCGGCAATATTTCTGGTCTGGGTGACGACTTGGCAGAACTCTTCGGCGAGTCCCTCGATCCGCTCGGATTCACTCGGCTCGCCGTGCGTCCAGACAGCGCCGGAAGGCGCTGTCAGCATCAGATAAGGCATTCGTCCAAGTGGTTTTTCCTCTCGAGTGATATACGTCCAGTCGTATGTATTGACGCCCAGCGTCACAATATTTCTCACCCGGTCCTCATTTTCTCTCACCCTCCCCGCATGGTCGTAAATCTCCTGCCCATGTGCCCAGGTCTCCATAAGGCGCGCGGTGATTGACGAGCGTGCGCTCATGTCCGGCCCGGCCCATTTGAGTCGCGTCTTCGGATCAGCCACCGCGAACAGGTCGGCAGCCTGTTCGGCGAAGGCGGCCCATTCGGCGACGAGTTCTGCCGGACCCAGTTGGCCCAGTTGTTCGGCCTCGTAGGCTCTCATCGGGATGCCGCGTGTGCCCATTGCCTTTAGGTGACCGACAAGACCGTCCGGATCGCTGAGCTGGAAATGCGCCATTCGGTTCCAGAAATGGAGATGGCGAACGACATCCACAATCGTCCAGCCCTTGAACTGGGTCGGCTCTCTATAAGACTCCACCGGGATCGTATGGATCAACGCATGCAGGGCCCGGGTTTCCTGCCGGAAGTCTTCTGCCTGTTGCATGCTGAGCCTCCACCTTTGTGCTCCAGTGTCCGCGAGCGCTCCAAAAGGTGCAACCCCTCCCCCGGCGACAGGGACGAAGGCGCGGTTTAAGAGCAGCGAGGCCTGCAGTTTCGGTTTGACCGCACGGAAGCGGATGTTGTCTTGTTTGCGCCTTGACTGGCTTCGGCCCTGGAGTGAAACGAGATGATCCGCTTTCTGTTCCTGATTGTCGTGGTGCTGGTCGGCGGCGCTGTCGCACTTGCCTTCGTACCGCTGGCGACGGCGTTAAAGTGGTCCGGCGCAGCGGACAATGGTGTCGCCTGGTCTGCTGCGCGCGGTACGATCTTCAGCGGAGGGCTCGACGATCTCACCGTCAACGGCACCAATTACGGCACGGCCGATCTGACGCTTGATCCGACGACGCTGCTCAATGGCACGCTTCAGTATGGTGTCGCCTGGACCGGCGCGCATGGTAACGGGACTGCCAAGGTGTCGGTGGATTCCGGGCAGACGGTCACGCTGAAAGATTATGTAATCAATCTCGATCTCGGGGACTACGAACGCGCCGCCAAATGGATCCGGCAAGCGGGAGGCAGCGTGAAGCTCGAAGGCCCCCAGATCCGGTTCAAGGGCAGCGAGTGCCTCTTCGCCGAAGGCGTCGCTACCAGCGACGTGCTGGACCGAAACCGCGAAGTTCTCGGCTCCGGCTGGAGTGACCTGCGCGGCGATCTGAGTTGCGAAGAAGGCAAACTGCTGGTCCCGCTGGAATCCGAAAACGAAGCCGGCACGCGGTTTTCGTCCTACCTGCGCGTTGCGCCCGGAACGCCGGGCAAGTTCGAGGCACGCATTTCGGGCCGCATTTCCCGCGCGCTCGATTTCGCACTGCCGCTGGCCGGGTTTACCCGCGATGGTGAGGATTTTGTATATGCGCCAAGGGCGGCCGCGCCGGCGCCTTGACTAGCTCTGGTCGAGCAGCAGGTCGACCTGCACTTCAAGCGCGCCAGCTAGGCGTTTGGCTGTCTTCAGGCCGTAGGACATGCCGCGCTCAATCGCGGAGATGTGGTTCGGCCGGATGCCGCTGTGCTCGCCGAGTTCGCGCTGGGTCATCAACCGGAACTGGCGCACAGCCCGAACCGGGTTTTCGCCGTCAGAGATCCGCTTCAGGAGGGCTGCAGGCAGCGGCGCAAGACCATTTCCGGTGAGCGACTTGCGGCCCGACAGCAAGGTTTCGATCTGCTTTTCGAGACCGTCGATTTTCTTCTCGAGATCCAAAACACGGATCTCGAGGGAATAGATCAGTTCGGGATCGCCCATGAAACCAGCCCCGGTTGCCATTCTCCAGCATTAGGAGCGTTCTGAAACGGTTCGGTGTCGGAGACGTCACAGTTTTGTGTCGCTTGGCGTTCCGGAGTTGATCAGCCAGGCCCCCGAACGGCTACTGAAATCCTCTCAGCCGAACTGGCCTTCGGCCAGGGCATCGATCAACCACGCGCGGGCGGCGCGCCATCCCCGCTTGACGGTGGATTCTGACGTGCCGGTCACTTCCGCGATTTCCTGGTGGCTCATGCCGCCAAAATAGCGAAGCTCGACGATATCGGCCTTTTCCTTGTCGATCGCAGCCAGCCGGATCAGGGCCTTCTCGAGAACGTCGAAGTCGACTCGCCCATTGGGTGCGCCGGCCAGCCGGGTAACGAGTGTCACCTTGTGGTGGTGGCGTTTGTCCGAATGTTTCTTCCGGGCATTGTCGATCAGGATCCTGCGCATGGCCCGGGCCGAGAGAGCAAGGAAGTGCGTCTTGTCGGACCATTCAATCTGGTCCAGCTGCACCAGCCGCATGACGGCCTCGTTAACCAGGTCGCCGGTCGACAGAGAACTGTTGCGCTCTGCGCGCAGCAATGCAGCCGAGACCTGAAGCAGTTCAGCGTACATGAGCGTGAACAACCGGTCGCGCGCCACCATGTCCCCGGCCCGCCATGCAACGAGGAGTTGCTTTGCTTCCAAGCCGTCCGTGCCCGTCATTTCCACATCCTCGAGCGTTCCTAAGGATTAGACCACGAGGTTCAATGAAATCAAAGTTCTAAAAAACTTTGGACCGTCTGAACCGAAACACCTTTTTCCCGCGCTTGTCTCATTGGAACCCCGTTGCAAGGAGCAAGCCATGGACGAGACCCTGCGATCTATACCGGCCGAAGCCTGGCCGCTGATCGACATCCTGTTTAATGTAACGTGCGTGATAACAGCCATTTGGCTGGCTACGACCGCATTCGTCCTGTGGCGCCGGCATGCGTCCAATCTCACGACAGCCAGCGCCGCCAGCCCGAACCGGGCGGCGACGCCCGACTTCCTGTCGGTCGATGCGAAAGCCCGCCGGGACGCCATCAGGCGCGGCGAGAAGTTCGATGATGTGCTCGACAAGCATGAGCGTGCCGAGGCCCGCGAAGCCGAACGGGCCGAAGAGTCCAAAACAAAGAAAGTCGGCCGGTTGGCGCGTCTCACAGCTCTGTTCATGGCGCTCTTCTCGCTGGCCACAATGATTTCCGGAACCGTGTTCCAGGTCTCCTTCATGGGCCAGATCTGGGAGAAATATTCCGCAAGTGAACGTCTGATGAAGGTCGTGACCGAATATCCGATCGGCGTCGCGGTGACCCTGCTGGTCATCCTCTATCACCTCGTCACCTTCGTCACCAACCGCAAATGGAAGGAGAAATAGTCATGTCTTCCGAACCCGTCGTTCTCAGCGATCCGCGCATGCTCGCTGAATTCATGCGCCAGTCCGAATTCAAGGCCTTCTTCGAAAAGCGGTTTGCCGTGCCGCCGGACTATGCCGCGCTGCTATTCAAGAACGGACAGCTGATCGATGCCTTCAAGGGCGGCCATTTCTCGGTGGGCGGTGTTGTCGACAAGCTGAAAGGCCTGTTCGGCGGCTCGACGCACATCGGCATGATGATCGCCGACCTGAAACCCTTCTCGGTGCAGACTGCGCTGAAGGCGATGTCGAAGGACAAGATCGAAATCGTCGGCGTCGCGACGCTCGAATTGCAGGTTGATCCCGACAAGCCTTCGAACATCCTCGGCTTGATGCACGGCGTTACCCGCTCGGGCGGCGATCCGGCAACGCCCGGCCGCAAGGCGCTTTCCAAGGCGGACGTTCTGGAACGCATCCGGCCGCACATTTCCGACCGCGTCTTTGAAGCCGCAATCGGCCGGATGAATGCCGCGGACATTCGCGGCGCAACCGGACTGCAGGACAAGGTGCAGGCCGACATCATGCTCGAGGTTCAGCGTATCGTTGGCGACCTCGGCCTCATCGTGAGGGCCGTCTCGGTCGAATGGGCGACCAATACACAGGAAGTCGCCGACATGGAGCGCGCGGACGCAGACCGCCGCCAGGACGCACTCGACCACCGGCTCGAGGTTATCAAGCGGGAGATCGAACGCGAGCAGGATGCCACCGAGTTCTCGCTGAAATCCGAGATCGACATCGCCAAATTGCAGAATGCGTCGGAAGACGAACTGAAGCACATGGCGTTGAACAGCGAGATCAAGTTCCTTGATGCCCGTGAAAGCGCCAAGCGCCGGCAGGAGCTTGAAGCTCTTGGTCATGAAATCAACACGCTGGAGATCGAGCGCAAGGCGCGCTTTGAGGATTCTCTCGCGAATGCGCGCAACACCGCCGACCTGCTGGATATCAAGAAACGTCAGGCCACGGTCGAGCGCGATATTGCGTTGATCCAGCAGAACCAATCTGACCAGATGCGCAAGTCCGGCGCATTCACAGAAGTGGAGATCACTGCCGCGGTCCAGAAGCAGCAGGCCGATCATATCGCCCGGCTGCAGCAGATCGAGATACAGGCGGATGAAGCCGAGACCAATCTTGCCATCAGACTTGCGGCCGCGAAAACGGCCAACGAAATCTCGCTGGAAGAAGCCAAGGCGCGCGGCAAGACCGGGCATATCAACGCCTTCAAGGGCATGACGCCTGAACAGATACTCGCCATTCAGGCGGGCCTGTCCCCCGACGTCGCCCTCGTCCTCGCCGAACAGGCACGGGCGCAAGGCGCCTCCTCCGGTGAAACCATGCAGGCCATGCGCGACATGGTCGAGGCGGCCACCGCCGCGCAGATCCGGTCCGAGGCGCAGGCGCGCGATATGTTCCGTATGGGGATGGAAGGCGCCGTTGGCGTCGCCCATGGTGCCGGTGGCAAGGAAGGCGGCGCGGCTCCGTCCTCAGGGAGTGCAGCCGCGGCGGCGGCGACCATTGAATGCGGCAAATGCAGCGCGGTGAACCTTGCCAAGGCCAACTTCTGCAAACAGTGCGGTCACAAGCTGCGGACATGATGGACATGGCCCGGACTCAGCCCGCAACCGCATATCCAAGGAAGTGCTGCTTCCGGGCATCGCTCGAACGGAGCGCAACATTCTGCGATGAATGTGGGTCACCCCTCCAGCGCTGCATGGCCACCGACGAGTGCGGCGGCCTGCTGGATGCGGGCGGCTGCTGTCCGGTCTGTGTGGCACCCGAACTCGCCCTTGATGCCGGATCGGCGACCAGCATCCGGGCTGGTGGCACGCTTGCCTTGCCGATACTGGTGTCGAACAATTCCCGGGTGCCCCGTCCCCTCTTTATCGAAGCGATGTGGATCAAGGGCGCTGAGTCCGATCTCAAACAGGTTGATCTCACTTTCCAGCGTCTCAATTCAGGTGCCACGGCAGAAGTCGGCCTGCGCACGGGCGTTCTCGAGACGGCGGGCCTCCACCGGTTCGATGTTCACCTTGTCGTGGCCACCCGCCATCTCTGGCGGGAGGAGCGCTATGTCTTCACGGCGGCGATCGTCATCCCGGTCGAGCCCGAAGGCCCGACGGAGATCGTGCAGAACTACAATATCCAGGCCGATGCCATCGGCGCAGGCATGACCTTCTACAACCCGACCCGTATCCAGAGAGAGCGCGAGGCGGGGATCGCCACGCATGCAGAACCGATCCGGCTTACCCTGCGCCGCGCCGATGCGCTGGAACGCGCGCTCGGCCACAGGGGTTATTCCTCCGGTCTGGCGGTGACCAAATCCACGCGCCTTGTGTGGATGAAGTTCGATGCGCGCCAGGCTCCGCTGGATGGTCCGATCCGAACCGCCACGGGTGTACTCGAAGTTGGCCGAGCTTCGAATGCGCCGGACGGCGGCCTGAATGATGTGCGTCTCGTCATCAGCCGCAATGGCGATGTCGATGAAGACGCCTCGGTCCACATCTCGCGCCGTCATTTCCAGCTTTATATCGAGAATGACCGTCTGATGCTGCGCGTCGAGAGTCAGAACGGTCTCCGCGTGAACGACACGCCCTACCGGCGCGGCAAGATGGTCGCGATCGAGGATGGGGATGTGATTCGGCCGCTCGTGCGCAATCCCGAGGGCATCGCCATTCGGGTCCAGTTCGAAACACAACATGACGAAGTCGACCGGATACTGTTGCAGCGTCTCGTCGGCTCCGGGGGGAAATAGGCCATGAGCCATTGCGAATATTGCAGGGCGACGCTGCCCGTCGATGCAGCCTTCTGCGAAAATTGCGGCAAACCGGTGCGCAGCCAGGGCGGCGCGGTCGATCAGATCACGCCAATGACTGGCTTGATCACGCCGGATCCTGATCAGCCGACCGGACGTCAAACTCGCGCCGTTCCGACGCTGCAGCCGGGCCAGATCTTTGCCGATCGTTACACGATCGACAGCGTCATCGGACGCGGCGGCATGGGAGTCGTGTACAAGGCGCTGGACAAGGTGTCCGGCAAGCCGGTTGCCCTGAAGCTGATCAACGCTGCGAATGTCGGCGGTGAGCGTGCCATCCAGAGGCTGATCGAGGAAGGCGTGACCGCCCGGGATATTCGCCATCCGAATGTGGTCGCGGTATACGATGTCGGCTTGTCGGCTGACCAGCCGTTCGTTGCGATGGAATATCTCGACGGGATTTCTCTGCGCAGCTGGCATGGACGGATGATGCAACGTGGCACGCCAGTTCCATTGCGTGTGGCTGCCAGGATCATCGTCGAAGTCCTGGATGGCCTGCGGGCCGCCCACGACGCCAAGGTGGTTCACCGTGACCTCAAACCCGAGAACATCATCCTGCTCGCGGACCCGACCGAGACGGCTGCGCCGCTGAAACTCCTTGACTTCGGCATTGCTCGCGCCGCCGGAAACACAATGAGCGCCTCGAGCGGAACCGGCCTGGGTACGCCTGACTATATGGCCCCCGAGCAGCGCACCAATCCGGACGCTGTTGGTCCGTCTGCGGATCTCTATTCCATTTCGGTCATGCTCTACGAATTGCTGGTCGGTGTCGTTCCGGGCCGGCACTGGCAGCCACCTTCGGGAGGACGCTCGGATGTTCCGCCTGAAGTGGACGGACTAATCCTCAAAGGCTTGTCCGACAACCGGGACATGCGTCCGCAATCGGCCGAGCAGTTTCGTAAGGAGCTCATCGGCGCGGTCAACCGCATTCCCGTGGGGCCAGACAAGAAGTCTGGGAAGAAGGCGGTCTCAAAGCCAGGCGTCTGGGTCGCCGCCAGCGCGGCCGCCTTGGCGGGGATGCTTATCGTTGGACTGGCCACCGGCAACTCGAACGGCGGCAACGATGGCCCCAATCCGTATGGTCCGGACGAAGACGATGAGGTCGAAGTCAGACGCGATCCGATCTTGCCCCGGACGCAGGCGGCCTCCTCCGGCTACTCGGGCAAATGGGCGGATGGCTATGGCGGATACTTCGACCTTAGGGTTAACCCGAATGGCGGCATCAGCGGTTCCGGCCGCGGCGCGGATGGAACGCCGATTAAAATGCGTGGCAGCATCAGCGGGACGTCGCTCGCGTATACGTTGAGTGTTCAGGGCACTGACGTGGCCAGCGGTCGGGGTCTCCAGACTGATGCGTGTCATTTCAGTTTCCAGACGTTTGATGTTTACGGGAATGCCAATCTGGCAGGCACCTTCCACGTCAATCATGACCCAGGGGAGCCTTGCCCATGAGACTGGTCATTCCATTCATTGCGGCGCTCACGCTCGCAGGCTGCAAACCAAGCGAAATCTACGGGCCCGGCAGCCGCCAGGACGAACTGCTCGGCGGGGCGCCGGTGGCAACCGGCGCCTTTCCGTCCGGAATCTGGGAAGACGGGCTCGGCAACAGCTGGAGTATCGCCGTTGAAGGCGCGTCGCTGGCCGGCAGCGCCGCCTCGGAGGGTCTGTACGGACTGATGATGACCGGCGCGATCGACGGCGACACGCTCGCCTACAGTATCGGCCTGCCCGATCAAGCTCCCATCGCGCAGGGCACCGCACGCCTGATCGACGGCGAGCATGCGATGTTCAGTACGCTGAACGCTGACGGCTCAGTGAACGCGCACGGCCTGTTCCATTTCGACCATTCCGTCCAGTTGCCGGTCCGCCAGACGACGGAACCACCACCGGCGGCAGACTGCGCAACCCCGACACTTCCAGGAGACTGAACATGCCAAAAGACTTTTCTAAGTACCGCACGGACGGTTGCCTCCTTGAGGAAACACCGAGCGCGGCGCCCACGCTGAAGACCGACAATGCCGGGCAACTGCCCGAACGGATCGATCTGCGCGGCCTCTGCACGCCGGTCGAAGATCAGGGGACCGTGGGCTCCTGCGCGGCCAATGCCGTTGTCGGCGCGTTGGAATACCACCAGCGCCTCGCCGGCCATCCGGTCACCGACCTGTCTCGTCTCTATGTGTACTACAACGCGCGCAAGATCGGGGGCACGACGGACCAGGACTGCGGGACCTTCATTCACCATGTCATGGCTTCAGTTCTTGCCTTCGGGGCTTGCCCGGAACGCATGTGGCCTTACCAGCCGGCGATGTGGCCCACCGAGCCGATCAAGGCGTGCTACCAAGCCGCCGAACAGTTCGGCGCCATTTCCTATGCGCGGACGGGTATGGGCATGGGCGCCAAGGCAGCTGTTGCCAACGGGCTGCCGGTCGTGTTCGGAACAAGCCTGCCGCATGACATGCTGATGGTCGAAGCGCGCGACACCGGCGCAATTGCGAGCCCGCGCAGCGGCTGGCCCCAGCCGTCAGGTGGACACGCCATGCTGATCGTCGGGTACGACGACGCTCGAGGCTCGTGGCTGGTACGCAACTCCTGGGGCCCGGGCTGGGGCGACCAGGGGCATCTCTGGATCGCTTATGACGTGATGGAGCGCTACAGCCACCCCCATGCTTTCTGGACCATCGGCGCTATCGAAAGCAAAGCGCGGCTTTCCGTCAGCGGGCCGTCGCAGCAACAGGCGCTTGCCTCGACCCGGGCAGAGGCGCCGGCGCAGATGACAAGCGCGCTCTCCAACTTCAAGCGGCATCTGGGCGCCGATCTAGAATCGAGCCTTGACCGGGCGAAACAGGGTATCCGAGATCGCCTGCGCGGGCCGGGTGCCGGCGGAGGCTATTGATGCGGGAACACCGACCGGAAACGGACCGCCGCCCAGCCTCATGCGAGGCAAGAAATCGGGCGGCGGTCCCTCCGGGTGTCCCCTTCCCGGCTCGACAGGCCCCAGCAGCAAGCTCTGGGGCCTTGGTATGAGAAGCGCAGAAACTCCGCGAGACGGGTCAAGTGCAGTGCGATTTTCTAGTTCTTTATTGAGAACATTGATCAGACCGGCCGGATCAGCCACTGTTGCGGCAGACCGAGGGTCTGAATCGTCCAGCCGCCGGAATTTAGATGCGCGTATCCGGCGCGCAGGTTGTGCTCTGTACAGCTTCAGATCGAAGAAGTGGGGACATTAACATTCCTTCGTCCGACCTCGACAAGCTCGCCGTAGAACTGTTTGCGGAGGCGCTGGATCAACCCTCCGATCAACGCCGCGACTGGATCGACCAGCGGGCCGGTGACAATCCGGCTTTGCGCGACCGCGTTCTTGAACTCCTCGCGGCGGACGGGTCCGGGAACCTTTCGCTCAAGACCGGCGGCGCGGGCGCCGACGCGGCACAACCGTCCGCACCCGAACGGATCGGCGCCTACCGGGTAACCGGCCTGATCGGTCAGGGCGGCATGGGCGCGGTCTTCGAAGGCGAACGCGACTCGGGCGATTTCGCACACAAGGTCGCGATCAAGATCATCCGCCCGGGCATCCTTTCGGACAAGCTGATCGCCCGGTTTCGGCGCGAACGCCAGATTCTTGCCGATCTGAGCCATGGAAACATTGCCCGCCTGCTCGATGGCGGCGAACTGGAAGATGGCTCGCCCTATATCATCATGGAGTTCGTCGACGGACAGCCGATCACAGCCTGGGCCAGCGAACAACGGCTGGGCACAGGCGACCGGCTCGCCCTGTTCACCGACGCCTGCAGCGCTGTGCGGCATGCTCACCAGAACCTCATCGTTCACCGTGACATCACGCCGTCCAATGTACTCGTCACACACGCCGGTCAGGTCAAACTCATCGACTTCGGCATTGCCAAGCCGAATGATGTCGAATCCGTCCCCGGCGATGCGGGAGCCGGATCGCTGGTCAGCCTGAGTTTCACGCCGGGTTTTGCTGCGCCCGAGCGAGCCCGGGGCGCTCATACGAATACACTTTCGGATGTCTATTCACTGGGCAAACTGCTCGAAGCGCTGATTGAGGACGTGGCGCCCCATCCCGACGTCGCAGCCATCATCGCCCGCGCCACCGAGACCGACCCGGCACGCCGCTACTCATCCGTAGATGCGTTGATGGACGACGTGAACAATTTCCGCGCCGACCGCGCGGTCGGTGCGCGCGAGGGCGGCGCGGGATACCTGATCGGCAAATACCTGAAACGCCGGCGTCTTCTGGTGGCAGGCGCTTCCGTTGCCTTCGCCGGACTCGCGACCGCGCTTGGCGTCACGACGTGGCAATACCAGCGCGCCGAAGCAGCCCGGGTAGAGTCGGATTACCGCTTCCAGCAGGTCCGCACCCTGGCAAAGTCGCTGATGTTCGACATTTACAACAAGATTGACGTCGTGCCGGGGTCGACCAGCGCCAAGGTCGAGATCGCGGAAGCGGCACAAGCCTATCTCGATACGCTTGCCGCCGATGCGCGGGCGTCCGATGAATTGCGGATCGAAACCGCCCGCGGCCTTGTCCGCCTCAGCGAGATCCAGGGCACGCCGGGCTTCAGTTCGCTCCAGAAAGTGGGGCTTGCCGAGGAGAATCTAGCGCGTGCCGAGGCCATTCTGACGCCCTTGGAATCGACTGAGCCAAAATCCGACGAACTTCTTATCGCGCTTGGCGGGTTGTATGCCGGCCTCAGCGACGCCTCGCTATATGTTGACTCGGACATGGATAAGGCGCGCGCCGAGAATACAAAGGCGCAAGCCTACTACGCGGCCTATCTCGAACGCCAACCTGACGACTTGCATGAACACTTCCAGTATCTCGCCATGCAGGGCAATCAGGGCATAATAGAATTCCGCGGCAATGACCGCGATGCAGCTATCGCAACGCTGTCGGGAGTCATCGCCGCTTTTGATGCTCCGCTTGCGGAGCATCCGTACAGTGTCGATCTGCTCTATGGGCTTGCGCGCACGCAGCGCATCCTGTCGGAAGTTTTCGTCAATTCCAACCGCGCCGAAGAAGCCGTAGCCGCCGCAACGGCGTCGTTGGAGACGCTCGAAAGGATCCGCGCGCTTATTCCCGCCGAGACGGTTACGTATTGGCGTGCGCTCAGTTTCAGCCTGTGGCGTCGCGCATTTGCCTATTACAAGACCGGCCAGCCCGAACGGGCCGTCGAAGACTACAAGGAGGCCCTCGCGATTGCGGCGCGGCGGATAGCGCTCGACGCCGATGATGCCGACGCGCGGCAGAACCAGGCCACCTATCATGGAGAGATCGCTTACCCGCTTCTCGACCTCAAGCGCATGGACGAGGCCGAACAAAGCCTGCTGGCCGCCACCAAGTGGTTTAGCGACCGATACGACCGCGAACCTGCGCGCGGTGCCTACCAGCGCAACATGCTGGTTCAGCATGTCCAGCTGCACGAGTTCTACAATGGCTGGGGCGGGCGAGAGACCCAGCGCTGCCATCACCTCGCCGAAATCAAGCGCTTCGCCGATTTGATGGAGGCGGCCGACACGATGCTGAAAAGTGACCGGCCCGAGATCGCGGCCTATTTCGAGCAATATCCGCTCTGTACGCCCTGAGCTGCAGCCCGGCGCCGCGGCGCCGGAGTTAGCCCTAAACGTTTCAATCGATCATTCCGGTACCGACGCCAAAGTCGCGGCGTGCGGCGACGATTGTCACCATGAATCCTGCGACGACATCGAGGATCAGCATCACAACAAGCAGGAAGAATTCTGAGGTGCCGAAATTCCGAAACAGCAGAAAGGCAATGAGCGAGACTATCAGGGCACCGGTCGATAGACCGTGATTGATCAGGGAACCGGTCTTTGTGTCCGTTGATTTGATGATCTCGATGAACAGCATGACCAGAGCGAACAACAAGAATGCGTCGCCAAGATCGAATCGCCAGATTTCGCCCGAGATCATCGGCATTTGAACAATTGCGGTACCCAGCAGGCGGGTCATGGGCGCGGCGTCGGCGGCATCCGGCTTGCCAGCCGCGAAGGCCAGAAACCCGTAGAGCAACACCGGCAGCAGCAGCAATGGAAAGGCGGTGAACAGTCGTCGCATGGTCAAACTCCTCCATTCAGACAAGCGCAGACATGCTGGAAAACGGGTCAGCCGTTGCCGCAACAGGTCGCCGCGCGCGGTGCTGTGGTCCGATTGTCCCGGTTCCTGCGCTTTAGAGTGCAGGACCCAAGGGAGTGCTCAACATGCCGGACGCCGGTTTTTTAGTGATGTGGGATCGCAGTTGCCAAGCCGGAAAACCCTGGAAAGTGGTTTTCCAGGGCGTTTCTGCCTTCAACAGTATCGTGGTCGACTTCTATGGCTGCACGGGCGGGATCTATCGCTATTTTCCGCGCGGGCGTGATCAGATGGAAGTCTGGTTTCGGCATGCGGCGCCGGGCACCGCCAACATGATTGTGTTTGGGCGGGATCAACTCGGCAAGACCGTCGAAGGGGTCATGTGCAAGCTGGACATCGCCCCGCATACGTCAAGCGCTGCGGATTTGGCATCAAACCGGAGCAACGATGACTGGCACCATCAGACGCCGCTCAGCGCTGCATCTTCTGCGTCAGACTGGACCAATGAAATCGAACGGTCCCTGGGACGCGGCGCGACCGTCCTTCCCCAGCGGGGAAAGCCGCCCATGGCTGACACCTGGTGCCAGTCGGACGGACCCAGTGCCTATGGCATTCATCTGAACGCGCCGCCCGGCGCCGGAGCGTCCCCGCATCCGCCGGCAGACCTCGCCGATACGCTGCGCCAGCAGGTCGAGGCCCGGTTGATGAAGCGGTTCGACAAGAGCTGAGAGAAACTGGTTTTCAGTGGTGCCGGCAACAGGACTCGAACCCGTGACCCCCTGATTACAAATCAGGTGCTCTACCAGCTGAGCTATGCCGGCACAGGTCTGCCGATACCGGAATCGCCTACCGGGCGCAAGCGTGGGTGGCCGCGTGCCTTGTCA
>JBGTKN010000417.1:0-11640 GCA_041744615.1 Hyphomonas sp.
TCGCCGAGGCCACCGCCCAACCGGTCAGGCTCAACCACCCCTGGTGCGCCAGCTTTTGCGTCCTCGGCGGGGCCAGCTGTTCGGCCTGAACGGCGCCCCCTTGTTCTCGGGCGCCCCCGCTGCCACATGGGGCACCTTGAAAGCCCCCCGCAAGGCGCCCCTCCCATGACCCAGATCCCCCACGAGACCGGCGATTTCGCCGCTACCTTCCAGATCGAAGGCCGCCCCGTCCGCGGGCGCGCCGTCCGCTTGGGCGCGCTCAGCATCTCCCCGATCCTCGACCGGCACGACTATCCCCACCACCTAGCCCAGATCCTCGGCGAAGCTGTGACGCTGGCGGCCCTCGTCGGCGCCTCGCTGAAATTCGAAGGCAAGATCCTCGTCCAGGCCGAAGGCGACGGCCCGGTCACGCTGCTCGTCGGCGAGTACAACACCAATGGCAATGTGCGCGGTTATGCCCGCTACGACGCCGAAGGCTGGGCCAATCTCGAACGCGTCAACAAGGGCGGCGAGCCGCACATGCCGCAACTGTTCGGCCGCACCGGCCGTCTCGGTCTGATCCTGGTGCAGGACAATCCGGACATCCAGCCCTACCAGGGCATCGTGCCGCTCAACAAGGCGACGCTCGCTCAGTGTGCGGAAGATTATTTCGACATGTCGGAGCAGGTGCCCTCGAGCATCCGCATCGCCGTGGACCGCGCCGCCACCGGCGAATGGACTGCCGGCGGCATGCTGGTGCAACGCATCGCGGCGGATGATACGCGCGGCGAGACCGATGAAGGCTGGCGCGAAGCCGATGCCCTGTTCAATACGCTCACACAAGCCGAACTGATCGATCCGGCCTTGCCGATGACCGAACTCCTCTACCGCCTGTTCCACGAACAAGGCGTGACGCTCGAGTCCGGCATGGCCGTGCTCGACCGGTGCACCTGCAGCGAGGAACGCCTCGTCACCACCCTCAGCCAGATGCCGGACGAGTCGCTCCGCGAACTTGTCGAGGAGGACGGCAACCTGTCCATCGACTGCCAATTCTGCGCCCGCCACTACAACGTGGACATCTCCCGCGTCACAGGCCCGGTAAACTAAAGCGGCGATAAGGGACGATAACGGACCGGTAGCCGGCGTTAAAAAAATGAAAATGGATGAGAAACCTTCGCCACCGAATGTGAACTGAACGCGGCACCGTGAAGCCGGTTTGAAGCGGTCAGGGACGGGACTTGTGACTACAAGAAACCCCCCGCCTGAAGAATAACTCTCAACGCCCTCAAGCGCTTGAAAGAACACTTCTCAAATCATTCCGCTACCCCTCCCTGAACGGAATTATTCTCGATGCATGATCTCGAAAGAAATTTTCCAACCAAATGCTCCTCACCTACCGTTTCTCTGCAATCGGCCCAATCTCTCCGGGTGGGAGAGGGGTGAGGGCGAGTGCCACTCAAATCCTCTCCGGCCTTGCGGGAGTGGAGGTGCCCGCCGCCAAAGGCGTTGGGAGATGAGGGTCTTGACCCAGAAAAGCCTACCTACTCCGGCGCATCCATCGCGAGGATCACCTGCGCATACCCTCGCGCCAGCCGGCCCATGTTCTCGACGCTCGTACGTTCGTTGGTGCCGTGGAAACCGGTCAATTCGTCCGGTGTCAGCACCGAAGGGGCGAACCGGTAGACGTTCCCGGAAATCGCCTCGGCATAGCGCGCATCGGTGGCGCCCAGCACCAGGCCGGGGGCCGCCGGCGCGCCGGGATAGGTCGCCTCCGCCACGCTTGCCAGAACGGCATAGGCGCGATTGTCCGTAGGCGACACATTCGAGGCCCCGGCGCCACGAATGCCCTGCTGACCGACCACGATCTGGATGCCCTCGATATCCTTCGTCACCTCTTTCACATGTGTGATGATGTCTTCCTCGGTATTGCTCGGATGGATGCGGAAGTTCACCGTCGCAGTGGCCCGCTGGGCCAGCACGTTCTCCTTCGCCGAACCCGACAGCATGGTCGGCGCGGTCGTCGTGCGGATCATCGCATTGCCTCCGGGAATCTCGCTGAGCTGGTCATCCACCAAGCCCTCGAAAAGCCAGAGATTCGCAAAGGCAAGGCGCTGCAGGAAGGGCATGTCCTTGCCGGCGGCGCGGAACATGTCGGCGGCCGGCGCCTCCGTCAGCGCGGATGGCATCTGGTTCTCGTCCAGCGCAACGACGGCGCGCGCAAGGTTCACCGCTGCCGAATTGCGCGGCGGCGTGGACGAATGCCCGCCTGCTGCGGTGGCGATCACGTCAAGCGTCACATAGCCCTTCTCGGCGATCCCGATGAAGCCTGCCGGCTTGCCGGAAAGCGGGGAGGGGTTGAGTACCATGAAGCCTTCGTCGAGCACCATTTCCGGTTCAATGCCACGCGATTTCATCAATGCCACGGCGGCCTCCGCGCCGGAGCCAGAGACTTCCTCGTCATGGCCGAACATGAAATAGACTGTACGCTGAGGTTTGAAACCGGACGCCGCCAGCGCCTCAGCGGCTTCCATCAGTGCCACCAGTGAGCCCTTGTTGTCGATCGTACCTCGCCCGTAGATATAGCCGTCGATGATGGCCCCTTCGAATGGCGCGCCTTCCCAGTCGCCCTCGGTGCCGATATTCACCGGCACCACATCCTGGTGCGCCATCAGCATTACTGGCTTCAGCGACGGATCCGATCCCTGCCAGGTGTAGAGCAGTGTCAGCGTGCCCGGCACCAGCTCTTTCGTCATCGCCGCATGCGCCGCCGGATAGGTCTCCTCCAGCCAGGCATGCAGCGCGAGCCACTCGCCTTCCTGCCCGGGGCGCGGATCGCCGCTCGCCAGCGTGATCGTCTTGAACTGGATCGCGCGCGACAGGTTCTGCGCGCCGCGCTCGGCGGAAATTTCTGGCGGCGCCGGCAACGCGACGCGCCCGCCCACCGGCTCGGCGCCGTAGTTCATTGCGTTGAACACCAGCAGGCCCACGAAGGCGGCGGCAGCGAGCAAAAGACCGGCGAGCCCGATGAGAATGTTGCGGACCATGATCGGCGCCTCCCATATATGTTGTTTCCCGAGCGATTGCGCCGGCGGTGCGCCGCGTCAAGCTTTCGCTTCCGAAAAAAATGACTTGGCCGTCACCTTAGGGCACGGCAGTGTGAGTGACATGCCTGATCCAAAATCGAAGCGCCTCTCCTTTCCCCGCGTGCTGGCGTTCGCGTCGCTGAGCGTACCCATCGCCGGCGTCGGCCTGCCAGTAGGCGTCTACCTCGCCCCGCTCTATGCCAATGAAGTCGGCCTCGGCCTCGCGCTGACGGGTCTCCTGTTCATGCTGCTGCGCTTCTGGGATATCTTCACCGATCCCATCATGGGCTATCTGGTCGACCGCTATCGCAGCCCGCTGGGCCGGGTGCGCCACTGGATCCTCCTCTGCATACCGGTGCTCGGGATTTCGACTTTCTTCGTTTACATGCCGCCGCCCGGCGCCGGGCCGGGATATTTCATAGGGTGGATGCTGGTCTTCTATGTCGGCTTCACGCTGCTGCAGACCTCGCGCTCTTCCTGGGTACCGGCGATCGCGCACGATTATGATGACCGCTCGCGCCTCTTCCTCTGGCCGGAAATCATTTCCGTAACCTCGATGCTCTTCCTGCTGGCGATTCCGGCGCTCCTGCCGGTCTTCGGGATACAGACCGACCGGTTTGGCCAGGTCGCAGCGATGGGCTGGATCCTGATCATCGCACTGCCGATTGTGGTGACGCTCGCCTGTGTCTTCGTGCCGGACCCGCCGCTGCGCGGCGAGTCGAAACAGGTCGAGAAGTTCGAGCTGAAACCGCTTCTCGCCGCCATCCGCAACCCGATGTTCAACAAGGTGCTGATGATCGAACTGCTGGTCTCGACTGCGATCTCGGTGACCGCCGCCAATTTCCTGTTCGTTGCCGAGTTCGCTTTCGGGGCAACCGACGCGCAGACGAGCATTGCGCTGATGTCGTTCTTCGTGATGGCGATCCTCGCCTTGCCCTTCTGGCTTTGGCTCGCGAAGAAGACCGAGAAACGCACCGCCTTCTCGGTCGCCGTCATCATGTCGGGCATCTGCTTCATGAGCTTCATCCCGCTCTCGCTGACCGGCAGCTATACCTTCTTCCTGATCGGTTCGATGATCGCCGGCATCCCGTTCAGCGCGCCGATTTTTCTGGCCCGCGCAATGACCGCCGATGTGGTCGAATTGCAGGCCGCCGAGACCGGCGAGAACCGGGCTGGCAATTTCTACGCCCTGCTTACCAGCTTCAGCAAGGTCGGCTCCAGCCTCGCTTTCGGGGTTGGCTATTTCCTCGTCGGCCAGATTGCAGGATTCCAGCCTCGCGGGGAAAATTCGGAGGCCTCCATCTTCGGCCTGGTCATGGTCTTTGGTTTCCTGCCGGGCCTGCTCTATGTCGGCGCGGGCCTGCTGGCACGCACCTATCCGCTGACCCGGGCGATGCAGGAGGAAACCGCGCGTCAGATCGAGACGCGGATCACCGTCACCAGTTCCGAATCGCTCTGACCTAGTCTTCGTCGTCTTGGTCGAGCAAGTCGCCGAGCCGGTCGAAGCGACGCTCCCAGGTCTGACGGCGTGCGTCGAGCCAGGTAGACGCGACCGTCAGGCCTGCCGGTTCGATCTGGCAGGTGCGCACTCGTCCGATCTTCTCGGTACGGACGAGCCCGCTGCCTTCGAGCACCTGCACATGTTGAACCACGGCGGCGAGGCTCATACCGAGCGGCGCCGCGACTTCCGACAGGGAAGCTGGACGCTCGCTAAGGCGTTCGAGGATTGTGCGCCGGGTTCGGTCGCTGAGCGCGTGGAAAACGCGGTCGACACGCTCGGCGGTGCGGGCGGCGCTGGCGGCCATCTTATTCGCCCAGTTCGCGGGCGAGGGCGTCTAGCAGTTCGCGCGTGCCCTGTTCACGCATCTCGATGCCGTCCGCGTCCTCGAAAAAAGCCGCCTGCTCGGTGAATACCATCAGTGTGCCGCTGCCATCGGGGAGGAACTCGACCGAACTCTGGGATGAAGAAAAGCGCTTGCTGTTCATCAGCATCGTATAGGCGAACACGATGCGCTGGTCCGGCACGATGTCGAGGAAGATTGTATCGTTCGTGCACGGCGTGCCTTCGGCAATCGGCTTGTCAGCCACGAACCGGAACCGCGACCGCTCGAAGCCTACTTCGCGGAAATCCAGATCATATGAGTCCAGATGGAAACCCTGTCCTTCGGCAAACCAGCGGCGTTTCTTTTCGGGATCTGAAAAGGCGCGAAACACTTTTGCGGGCGGCTGCTTGTAGCGGCGCTCAATGGTGAAGGTGCCATGGGTAATGGTGCGGATGGTCATAAGGAGGGCTCCTTAAAAGTTAAGTGCAGACTTAACTGATTGAGCAAAAAATGTAAATTGGAGACTTAAGTGTTTTCCGAGATCCTCGCGAGGCTTGGATTTTCCCGTCCGTCAGTCTGGTTTGCCGACTCCCACCTCCCGCCATAGCAGGGTAGAATAAGGTTGCATCCGGGCGCGACTAAATTCCCCCGGGGTAGGTGGCCGACGGCAAAGCCGGCCGACGGAGAGGCTTTCGCCTAAAACCCGCCGCCTTCGGCGAGCCAGTCCAGTTCGTCCGGCGTGCTGACCCGTCCGACCACCACATTGCGGTGCGGGAAACGGCCGTACTGGTGGATGGCGTCGCGGTGCTGATGGGCATAGTCGAGGGTGGACTTCGTGAATTCGTCGAAGCCGGGGCGGGCGTCGGCATGAAGGGACGTAAACAGGTCTACCGAGCGCGCCTGCAGGCCTGCATCTTCGGCATGTTCGAGTGGCAGGTAGAAGAACACGCGTTCGGCTTCCGACAGGCCAAGGTCCTCGCGGGCAAGCAGACCTTCCTTGCACAGATGAAGCGCCAGCCGGTCCTGGGCGAAGGCGCGGGGAGACTTGCGGAAGATGTTGCGGCTAAACTGGTCGAGCACGATGATCGCCGCAAGGCGCCCCTTCGCACCGCGCGCTGCCCAGTCTTCGGCCAGCGGTCCGGCAGACAGAGTCTCCAGCAGCGGCTGGAACCGCGCGGCAATCTCGACGTCCAGTGCGTCGCCGCCTTTGAACCACATCTTGTTCTTCAGCTTCAGTTCGGCCGGCGAGTTCGTCGCCTCGCCGATCCAGAAGCTCAGCACGTCTTCGGGGGAGGGAAGCGCGGTCATGGCGCCGGCCGCCTTGCAACCACCATGTAATTGACCGACGCATCCCCGCTTAGCTTCCACTGTCCCGAGAGCGGATAGAAGCTCACGCCAATCGGCGCTTCGGGCTTCATGCCGGCGCCAGTCAGTGCCGTTTCGACTTCGTCGGGCGTCACGAACTTCGACCAGTCGTGCGTGCCGCGTGGCAGCCAGCCGAGGACATATTCCGCACCGATCACGGCGGTCGCGAGCGCCTTAGCGGTTCGGTTGAGGGTCGCGACAATCATCAGCCCGCCGGGGCGCACGAGGCGCGCGGTGTCGGCGAGGAACTGCGCGGGGTCAGCGACATGCTCGACCACTTCGAGATTCAGCACTATGTCGAACAGCGCCTCGCCCGAGGCCAGCAGGCCTTCGGCGGTGCCGGCCCTGTAGTCGATCTTCAGGCCTTGTTCGACGGCATGGGTCAGGGCGGTCTTGATATTGGCTTCGGCGGCATCAACCCCGGTCACCAGGGCGCCAAGACGCGTCATCGGTTCGCACACCAGGCCGCCGCCGCAGCCGATGTCGAGCAGGCGCAGCCCCTCGAGCGGTTTCAGGGCGCCTTTCGGAATCGAGAAATGGGTCTCCGCGGTCTCGCGGATGAATTTCAGCCGGACCGGATTGAACCGGTGCAGCGGTTTGAACTTGCCATTCGGGTTCCACCAGTCGGCTGCCATGGCCGAAAATTTGGCGACTTCCGCCGGGTCGATACTCGGCGTCACTGGTGTCTCAAGAGAGGCCTCAATCGTTTTTGCCATTGTTTAGCAATCCTGTTTGATCCGCGCCGCAGTTTACCCTAGAGGGGCCGATATAGGACGCCCCCAGCGGGGCAGATAGCCGGTTGGGGCGAAATGGCGCGCACAGTACTGAAATTCGGGGGCACATCGGTTGGCGACCTCGACCGGATTGCCAACGTTGCCAACATCGTGGCGGCGCGCGCCGCCAAGGGCGAGCATATGGCCGTCATCGTCTCGGCCATGTCGGGCGAGACCAACAAGCTGGTCGCTCTGGCGGACGGCGCTGCCGGCAACGACCTGCCGCGCCACCTCTATGATGACGAGTATGACGTGGTGGTCGCCTCGGGCGATCAGGTCACCGCCGGCCTCCTGGCGCTGGCGCTGCGCCGCAAGGGCCTGAAAGCGCGCTCCTGGCTTGGCTGGCAGCTGCGTCTGAAGACCGACAACAGCCATGGCCGTGCCCGCATTCTCGGCTTTGACGATTCCTCGCTGCCCGACTCGATCGATGCTGGCGAGATCGCGGTCGTCGCCGGCTTCCAGGGCGTGACGGACGATCACCGGGTCACGACACTCGGCCGCGGTGGCTCGGACACCAGCGCAGTCGCAGTCGCCGCGGCTCTCGGCGCGCAGGTCTGCGACATCTATACCGACGTCGACGGCGTTTACACGACCGACCCGAGGATGGTGCCGAAAGCGCGCCGCCTCGACAAGATTTCGTATGAAGAGATGCTCGAGATGGCCTCGCTCGGCGCCAAGGTGCTGCAGACGCGCTCGGTCGAGCTGGCGATGAACCACAATGTGCCGGTGCGGGTCCTGTCGAGCTTCGTGAAGCCCGGCGAGGAATCGCCCGGAACGCTAGTCTGTGCAGAGGAAGAGATCGTGGAAAAGCAGGTTGTCAGCGGCGTCGCCTATTCGCGGGATGAAGCCAAGGTCACGCTCTACGGCGTTCCGGACCGTCCGGGGTCTTCGGCGAAGATCTTCTCGGCGCTGGCCCGGGCCGGTGTCAATGTCGACATGATCGTTCAGGCCTCCTCGCGCGAAGCCTCCAAGGCCAACCTCGTGTTCACCTGTACCGAGCGCGACAGCCCCTTTGCTCGCGAGACCCTCGAAAAGCTGAAGGACGATGTCGGCTATGAGCGGCTGGAAGTGGTCAGCGACGTCTCCAAGATCTCGATTATAGGTGTCGGCATGAAAAGCCATACCGGCGTCGCCGAGAAAATGTTCACCGCCCTCTCTGAAAAAGGCATCAACATCGATGTCATCTCAACTTCCGAGATCAAGATATCCGTGCTGATCGCGGCGCCCTATACGGAACTGGCCGTCCGCGCCTTGCACACGGCCTTTGGTCTCGACGCCGACTAAGCCTTTGTCCCGCACGGGAGAACATGCCTTATAACATGCCGGCCACGCGCGTCCTCATGAACAACCTTCGCCAGGTAATGGCGGAGGATGGCGACACGCGTTCCCGGCTCGACCATGTTGTGCGGCTGATCGCCTCCACTATGGTCGCCGATGTGTGTTCGATCTATGTGCGTGAGGCCGATGGCTCGCTGCTGCTGGTTGCCACCGAAGGCCTGAAGGCGGAGGCCGTGAACAAGACACGCCTCGCGGCGCAGGAAGGCCTTGTCGGCTTCGTCGCGCGCACGGCCGAGCCGATTGCCATCGAGGATGCACCCCGCCATCCGGCCTTCTCCTACCGGCCGGAAACGGGGGAGGACCCGTTCCATGCCTTCCTTGGTGTGCCGATCCTGCGCACCGGCGGTGTCACCGGAGTCCTCGTTGTCCAGAACCGGACCGAACGCAGCTACCGCGAAGAGGAAATCGATACGCTGCAGACCATTTCGATGGTGCTGGCGGAGATCGTCCACACGCTGGAGACCACACCGGCGGCCCAGTCGGCCCCGGAACGGCGCGTGCGGGGCCCGGGCGGCGGCAATCTCAAAGGCCGGATCTTCTGCGAAGGTCTCGGCTTCGGCCGCGCGGTGCTGCATGACCCCGTGGTGCCGGCAGCGAAATTCTTTTCCTCCGACCAGATCGCCGAATCCGAGCGGTTGAATGCCGGGCTGATCGATCTGCGCGCCTCGATCGACCGGATGATGCTGATCGACGGGGCCGCGCTTGGCGGCGATCCGCGCGACGTGATGGAAGCCTACCGCCTGCTTGCCGAGGACCCGTCCTGGGCCGAGAAGTTGCACGAGGGCATTCGCTCCGGCCTGTCGGCTGAAGCCTCGGTTGACCGGGCCCGGCGCGAGCACCGCGCGCGGTTGATGAATGCGCGCGACCCCTATCTGCGCGAACGCCTTCATGACCTCGAGGATCTCGACAACCGGCTGCTGCGCGTGCTTGGCGGAGAAGAAGGCAAGCCGAAGATCACCGGCGAGCGCAGCGTTCTCGTCGCCCGCCGTCTCGGCCCGGCCGAGTTGCTCGAATATGCCAAGGTCGGCCTGCGCGGCATCCTGATGGAAGAGGCCGCCGCCTCCTCTCACGCCGCCATCGTGGCGCGCGCGCTGGGTATCCCGGCCATCGGCGGGATCGAGAACCTGACGACCCGGATCGAGCAGGGCGACTACATCATCGTCGATGCCGAGGAAGGCTCGGTCCATATCCGGCCGGATGATGTCGTCTACGACGCCTACAAGGCGCGCGTCGGCCTGCGCTCGGAGCGCCAGGCCCGGTATGCGGCGCTGAAGGGCCTGCCGGCGCAGACACTCGACGGCACGCATGTCTCGCTGATGCTAAATGCCGGCCTCGAGCTGGATCTCGACATGCTCGATCAGGCCGGCGCCGACGGGGTCGGCCTGTTCCGCACCGAGTTCCAGTTCCTCGTCTCCGAGACCCTGCCACGCCTCGATGACCAGATCACGCTCTACCAGCGGGTGCTGCAGCACGCGGCCGGCCGGCCGGTCGTGTTCCGCACGCTTGACCTGGGCGGGGACAAGGTGCTGCCGGCGCTGAACCTGCAACGGGAGGAGAACCCGGCGCTTGGCTGGCGGTCGATCCGGTTCGCCCTCGACCACAAGGGCCTGTTCCGGCGCCAGCTTCGGGCGCTGGTGCGCGCAGCGGCGGATGGCCCCCTGACGGTGATGTTCCCGATGGTGACGGTGCCGTCGGAATATCACGCGGCCAAGGCCCTGTTGCTGGAGGAGGTTGCCTGGAGCCTGCAGAAAACCGGAAAGCAACCCTCGAAACTGGAAGTCGGCGTGATGCTGGAGACCCCAGCGCTCGGGTTCTCGATGCAGGACCTGGCAGGCGAAGTGGATTTCCTGTCGGTCGGCACAAACGACCTGTTGCAGTTCTTCTTCGCCGCCGACCGGATGACACCGTCGGTCAGCGAGCGCTACGACCTCGTGGACCCGGCGGCGCTGCGGTTCCTCAAGATGGTGGCCGAAACGTGCAAGGCCGGGAATATCCGGCTGTCGGTCTGCGGTGAGGCCACCGCCTCACCGCCGGTGGCGCTGTGCTTTGCGGCGCTCGGCTACACCAGCCTGTCGATGGCGGCCTCGGCGATCGGCCCCGTCAAACAGGCCCTGCGCGGGGTGGACCTTAACGCTTTCCGGGCCGGTCTTTTCGAACGAATGGACAAGCCGAACGGATCGTTCCGTAACCAAGTGTTAGCACTCGCCGCCGAACATGGAATTGACACGGCTGACAGTTGAAGCGTGTTGCGGCGGCGGGAACTCGGCCTTACGTAGATTTTGGACCAGTTCTTGCCCCGATTTCATTTGGTGGCAACATTGGTCAGTGAGACTGGTAGACAATGGCACAGTACGTATCGCCTGAGCCGGCAAACGACAAACCCGAGGAAACTGGGCGGGTGGAAGATAACGGAACGAACCGTTCGAACGTAATGCCGATCTCGCCTGACGCGGCCCGGCAGCTGGACGCGCATGGCCGACGCCTGCGCGCCGACGAGATATTCCGCACCGGCCAGTATGAAGGCGAAGAACTGCGCATGGGGCAGGTGCTGCGCCGGGTCCGCGAGGCGTTAGACCTGAATCTCGGCGATATCGCCCGAACCTCGCTGATCCGCGAGAACTTTCTGATGGCGATCGAGCGGATGGAACTCCAGACCATCGCCAAGGGCTATCTGGTGCCCTACCTGATCGCCTATTCGAAATATCTCGGCCTGCCGGAGCACGAAGTCGTCCAGCGCTATACCCGCGAATGCGGCGCTGTCGACGAAGTCAAAACCTCCGCACCGGTCCCGAAAATCGGCCAGATTAAGAAATCCGGCAGCAGCCTGCCATTGGTCCTCGCGGGCGTGGGCACGCTACTCGTGTTCGTGGCCGGTGGCGTCACCGCAGCCGTCATGCTGAACCAGGGCCCCGAAGAGGTTGTGTCTCCGACGGTGGTCGCGGTCAGCGGCGCCCGGGACAGCCTGTTTGCAGACAGCCGTTCGGCCGCAACCGTCCCAGCGGACCTGCCGCTCGAGATTGTTGCCGTCCGCCAGGCCTGGCTGGAAGTGCGCGGCGCCGATGGCACCATCTTCCTCAGCCGCACGATGGCCGAGGGCGAAACCTATTTCCCGCGCCTGAATGCCGGTTGGACCGTTTCGGCCCGAAACGGCGGGGCATTCGAATGGCGCGTCGGCGATCTGTCCGTCGGCCCGCTCGGCCCGGAAGGCGCGCAGGTCTTCTCGATCAATGTCGATGACCAGCTGGCACGGGCCGCTGAAGTCTCGGCGCCGGTCGTGGC
>JBGTKN010000418.1:0-3263 GCA_041744615.1 Hyphomonas sp.
GACAGCGCGAAGGTGAAGTTCGCTGCAATCTTCCCGATGTCCGCATGCCCTTCCAGCCGCCGCAGCGTGTCGATGGCAGATGCAATCAGCGCGCCCAGCTCCTGCGCTTCCGATCCGCCGGCTTCGTGCACCATCCGCGCATCGATGCGGAACAGACCCGCCAGCGGAAATCTAGCGCCGAGCGCGCTGGCCACCGCGCCATGCCGCGCAAACGCCGCGTCGAGGCCGTACGTGAGCATACCCGTTCGCGCAAGCGCGCCGAGCGGATCCATGTTGAAGTCCAGCTTCAAGCTCGCCGCATGATCCTGCTTCTCGCCCCAAAGGCCCAGCAACGCCGCGGCTGGTGCGCCCGGCGAAGTCGCATGGTCGAGCGCCACCCCCGCCATGTCCGCCCGCAGGCCCGTCAGTGCCGTGTCAAAATCAGCCGCCTCGGTGATCTGCACGCCCGCTTTGCCCGCCGGGTCCAGGGCGATCTCGATCGAGGACACGCCGCGCTCGAGGTCTCGCAGGATCTCGGTATTCGTTTGCTCCGCAGACGGATGAGCGAAAGACTGGCGGATTTCCCAGGGCAGCCACTTGTCTGGCGCCGCCGTCTTGCCGCGCAGGAAGGGCGCCGCGCCGGGAACGCCCAGCGGATCGCCCGCGCCCGCAAAGTCGCTCTCGCGGTACAGCGCCTTGATGCCGATGCCGTCGGCTGTCTTGCGGGTCAGCGTCTCGGCCCCTTTGCCTTTCAAGGCCTTTTCGACCTCGCGCAGCCAGTCGGCTTCGGCGGCTTCGGGGAATGCGGAACTGAAAGGGAGGATGTCATCGGGCATGGCGCGGGATTTAGGGCATTCTCCACGCGCTTGTGAACCATTTCCTTTGCGACACCGCGACACCAGGGCAGGGCTTGCCCCCCCAGATCCAACATGCGAGTGAGAATTATTCGCAAAACAGGAGACCAAGCCATGCGCCCGTCCCGTCCATTCGATGCCGAAAGCGCCCGGAGACCCTCATCCGAAGCCGCAGACGCATCCGGATTGCCGGGCATTTGCCAAACCTGTCCAGTGAACATGACTAACCCCGCCGGCCCCGTTTCCTCCCCGGTGCCGGTCAGCGGGCCCCTTTGTGACTGGATCGGTTCGCAGGCGAATGTGCTTGGTCTCTGGCTCGACCGGTTGATCGCGGAGGGCGATCCTGGCGACCTCGTCAGCATGGTGCACCGCCAGCAGGCTTGGCTAGAACTGCTACGCGACCGCATGAGCCGGGGTTGAAACCAATTCCCGCCTCATGCGTTGAATCTTCTCCACCTGCATGAATCAGGTGGCGAACGCAATTTGAACCATGTTCTACACAGTAACTTCAGTGTTCTCGGCTACGAGAATTCCACAGCTTGTGTTGCCCGGGCGCGTCGCGCCGGCACCCCTTGCGAACCAACAGGAGACCTCACATGTCCGACACGTCGTCGAATGCTTCTAAACGCGCCAAAGCCGCTGCCGACAAAGCGACAAGAGAACTTGAGGCCCGCCTCGAAGCCCTGCGTGAAGAAATGGATGAAATCCGCTCTTCGCTTGGCAAGAAAGCCGAGAAGAAGTTCGATGCCCTGGCTGATGTGTTCTCCGGCGACACGGCGGAAGACGTCCTCGACGAACTCCGCGCTGTGGTGAGCCAGATCAAGGAGAAGGCCGGTGCGGCGGAGAAGAAAGTCGTAGAAACGGCCAAAGACAATCCGGTCCAGACGCTGCTCGTCGCCTTCGGCGTCGGCTTTCTTGCGTCGCTTCTGCTGCGCCGCTGATCCTGCGCAATGCGCTTCCTGCCGCTCCTGACTGCCTTGATGTCGCTCGCCAGCGTTGACATTGGCGGCGCGGTCTCGCGGCATGCAAAAGGTCTGCGCTACACCCTGATCGCCGTCCTGTTTCTTCTGACGGCCTACGTCCTGGTGGTCGGCGCGCTGGCGGTCTACCTCTCGCAACACATGAGCGCATGGGCCGCGCTCGGCGCCATTGCGCTCGGCTTCGTCGGCGTTGCCGGGCTCGTCTATTGGTTCGGCACGCTGTCGGCCCGCGCCGAAGCGGAGCGCGCCAGAGAAGTGGCTTCGGCCCGGCAGAAAGCTACACTGGGAACGCTCACCGGACTCGCCATGGGCGGCGGCTCCGCCAAGACGCTGATCATCGCCGCCCTCGCGGGTGTTCTGGCAGGTGGCCTGCTCGATTCCAAAGGAAAGTCCGGCGACGACTGACGCGCGGGCGCGTCCTTTCCGAAAGTCACATTATCGACTCAGATCAGGCTATAGTCCGAAGCCGTCGCAGGGCACACTCGTGCTCTGCCGGGAGGGCGGACTATGGCAAGGATCGTGACCATTGACGGCGTCGGCGACATTGACCTCGACAAGATCGCTAAATTGCTGCCCGGTCGAAACGGTTGGGACATCCTGCAACTCGGCACCCAGGGCCGCTACATCAAGGCGATCATCAACTCCTGGCCTACGCTCGAGCGCTACGACATCTACACGCCGCTCCGCCTCGGTCACTTCTTTGGCCAGGGTCTCGTTGAAACGGGCTGGCTCAAATATACCGAGGAAGGCTTCAACTATTCGGCCGACGGCCTGATCAAGACCTTCCGTCTCTACCGTCGCAATCCGGACCTCGCCCGCCAGCACGCCCGCAAGCCGGAGCTGATCGCCAACACCGTCTATGGTGGCCGCGCCGATCTAGGCAACACACAGGAAGGCGACGGCTGGAAATTCCGTGGCCGCGGATTCATCCAGCTCACCGGGCGCTACAACTACACCAAATATGGCGAGGTTGCCGGCATCGATCTCGTCAATGATCCTGACATCATCAAGCGCGACCTCACCAAGTCTGTCGAAGTCGCCGCCGCTTTCTGGAAGTCCAACGGCCTGAATACCTACGCGGACCAGAACGACGCTGTGAAAGTCTCGCGCGGCGTCAACCGCGGCAACCCGAATGACACTGCCGCTGCCAATCACGAAGACCTGCGCATCCTCTGGACCAACACTGCACTTTCGGTGACCCAGGCCCCGCAGAATGTCGCGCCCGAACCCGCTCCGGCCACGCCGTCCCTGAAGCCGCTGCAGGCAGGCAGCCGCGGCGAACGCGTGCGTGAACTGCAGCTCGATCTGGAAGCGCTCGGCATCGCAACCGGCGGCGTGGACGGAATCTTTGGCCAGGGTACGCGCCGCGCCGTCGTGGCTTTCCAGCAGGAAAACAGCCTGCCCACTACCGGCATAGCTGACGCGGCCACGATCGACGCCATCGACCGCG
>JBGTKN010000419.1:0-2960 GCA_041744615.1 Hyphomonas sp.
CCGCCTCCGCCGCCACCGCCTCCGCCGGTGGAAACGACTGAGACCGTTGCGCAGCAGTGTTCGGCACTCAACCAGGAGTTCGTCGTGTACTTCGAGTGGGATCGCTCGGATCTGACGAGCCAGGCCTCCGCGGTTATCGACCAGGCTGTTGCGAACATCGCAGCAGGCAGCGGTTGCGCACCAGGTTCGGTCACGATCGTCGGACACACCGACACGTCGGGCGCTACGGCCTACAACGACGCACTCTCGGTCCGCCGTGCAGACGTCGTAGCGGCTGCACTTTCCCAGCGCGGTATCGGCGCGTCGATCATCGACAAAACCGGTAAAGGCGAAACGGCTCTGGCCAAGGCAACTGCCGATGGTGTCCGTGAGCCTCTGAACCGTCGTTCGGAAGTTTCGATCATCGTCCAGTAATTACTGGAAACTGACAAATCAGGCGGCCCGGCAGTTTGCCGGGCCGTTTTTGTTTGAGCTGGCCTCACCGAGGCTTGCCGCCCCGTTCCAGCTGTGAAACCAAGGGCGTATGACAGATCTTTCAAAGCTTACTCCGGATGACGAGGCCGCGCGCCAGCGCCTCTATGCCGGCGCTGCTGACATGATCGCGCGCACGCGCAGTTGGTCGGCGCATAATACAGGTAGCCTCAACACTGACGGGCTGCGCCGGTTCGCACCCAGGCTCGCCGATGCCTTCTCTCCGCTTGAAGCCGACATCCAGCTCGTCGACGGACCTGGCTTTGAATTGGTCGGCGCCGACGGCCGGGTGACCGAAACGCATTCCGGCCCGATCGTTGAATTGACCGCGCGCCCGCAGGCGCCGATTCAGATCGTGATGTCGGGCCATTACGATACCGTCTTCGCGCCCGGCACCTTCGAAACCGTCCAGGACCTCCCGGACGGACGCATCAACGGACCCGGAATGGCGGACATGAAGGGCGGCATCTGCGTGATGCTCGAAGCCCTGAAGGCGTTCGAATCCGGGCGGTTGAAGGACAAGCTCGGTTACCGGATCGTGCTGACGCCTGACGAGGAGATCGGTAACTTCTCCAGCGGAGAAGCCTTGCGCCGGGCGGCTTCCTCCGGTGCGGTGATTGGCATGACCTATGAGCCGGCGATGGAAACCGGCGCCATGGCGGGTGGCCGCAAGGGATCGGCCGTCTTCGACATCGTTCTGCATGGCCGTGCAGCGCACGCGGGCCGTGCGAAGGAAGAAGGCCGCAGCGCCATCGAGGCCGCAGCGGAACTTGTGGTCGGCCTCGAAGGTCTCAACAGCCAGTTCGGGGGCGTTACCTTCAATGTCGGCTCGATTGACGGAGGCGCGCCGGTCAATATCGTGCCGGACCTCGCCATCGTTCGTTTCGGGGCGCGTGCGCCGGACCAGCAGGCTGCAGAATGGGCAACGCAGCAAGTCCAGCGCCTTTTCGAAAAGGCCACCGCGCGCGATGGGATCCACGGCCACCTGCATGGCGGATTCTATCGCCCGCCCAAGCCGCGCAATACCGCCCAGCAAGCCCTGTTCGATGCCGTGCAAGCCACAGGCCGCGCGATCGGGCTCGATATCGAGTTCGTGGACACCGGAGGTGTCTGCGAAGGCAACAACATCTTCGCGGCCGGTGTGCCGAATGTCGATACGCTGGGCGTGCGCGGCGGCCGCATCCATTCGAACGATGAGTTCGTCATTACAGAGAGTTTTCCGGAACGCGCGCTCTTGTCTGCGCTGATCCTGAACCGCCTCGCCGATGGCCGGCTTGATGGCCGGCGCATCAAGGACCTGATGGGACGCTAGACATGGCGACAACCTATGTGATGCGCCCATCGCAGATGGCTGATCTCGAGGCGCTGACACACCTCGCCGAGCTGTCGGGCCCGGGTTTCACCAGTTTGCCGGTCGATGAGCCGATACTGCGCGAGCGGCTGGAGAAGTCTGACCGTGCTTTCAACGGCCGGCAGAGAAACCTGCAATACGGCAAGTATCTGATGATGATGGAACACGCCGAGACCGGTCAGGTCGTCGGCTGCTCCGCGGTCAAAGCAGGCACAGGCATCGACCAGCCCTTCTTCAACTACCGCATCATCACACTGGCCCAGGCCAGCCAGGCCGCCGGCAACCTGCGCTTCGACATGGACGCACTCGTGCTGACCAACGAATATGTGGGGTACACAGAGGTTGGCACGCTTTTTATCAAGCCGGATCATCGGGGTGGCGGCGCTGGCCGCCTGGCGGCGCAGGCGCGCTATCTGCTGATGGCCGCTGCGCCGGAGCGCTTCAGCAACAAGGTGCTTGCTGAACTCCGCGGTGTGGTGAACGATGATGGCGTCTCGCCTTTCTGGGAATGTCTCGGCCGGCACTTCTTCAGCATGGATTTCGCAGATGCCGACAAGTTGTCCGCAACGACTGACAACCAGTTCATCATGGATCTGATGCCGCGCTATCCGATCTATGTGGATCTCCTGCCGCCGGAAGCGCGTGAAGTCATCGGACGTTGCCATTCAGACGGTGTCGGGGCGTACAAGCTGCTCCAGTGGGAAGGTTTCGAGTTTGACCGCACTGTTGATATCTTCGACGGCGGTCCGCTGGTCGCGGCGCAGCGCCGTCATATCCGCACGATCCAGGAAAGCCGCGTCGTGACCGTTGAAGCCGGGAACACCTCGAACGATTCTGGCGCGCGGCAGGGGCTACTGTCGAGTGATTGCCTGCCGGAGTTCCGGGTCACGCTGGGCAAGTTTGCAACGCGCAGCGAGACGGGCATCGTCGCCGGACCAGATGTGCTCGAAGCGTTGAAGCTCAAGCCGGGCGCACAGGCGCGGGTCTGGTTGCGGAGCAGATGATGACGAACGGCGTTTACATCGACGGAAAATGGCGAAGTGGCGGCGGTGCCCCGTTCGAGAAGTCCTGTCCGGCGACAGGCGAACGCGTCTGGCAGGGATCGGCAGCGGAAGGCCAGGACGTGTCGCGCGCCGAC
>JBGTKN010000420.1:0-5755 GCA_041744615.1 Hyphomonas sp.
CCGAGCACATTGACTAGCCCGCTGTTCGCCCACTCGCCGAGGTGCCCGGCCGTCTGGTCCGGCGTCTCGTCATAGGCGCCGAAGGCGTTCGGCAGGCCGGCGTTCGGATAGGCAATCACGCGCGTATCGGCCACGCGCGAGATCGCGGCGATATGCTGCCGCATCAGGTCAGCCCCCAGCGCGCAGTTGAGGCCGATGGCCCACGGCCGCGCATGGCGTACCGAGTTCCAGAACGCCTCGGCTGTCTGCCCACTAAGGGTCCGCCCGGACGCGTCCGTAATTGTTCCGGAAATGATGATTGGCAGGTCAATGCCATCGCGTTCGCGCAGATCGATCAGCGCCTTGATCGCCGCCTTGGCGTTCAGCGTGTCGAACACCGTCTCGATCAGGAACATGTCGATAAACGGAGCCATCGCTTTCGCCTGCGCATAATAGGCGTCCCGCACCTGGTCAAACGTCACGTCCCGGTAACCCGGATCGCTGACCTTCGGGGACAGCGACAGCGTCTTGTTCGTCGGCCCGATCGCGCCCAGCACGCCGCGCGGCTTGCCGTCCCGCGCTTCCAGCTTGTCCGCCACGTCCCGCGCGATCCGCGCGCCTTCGTCCGCGATCTCGTCCGCAAGGGCTTCCATCCGGTAGTCCGCCATCGCGATGGTCGTCGCGCTGAACGTGTTCGTCTCGACGAAATCAGCGCCGGCTTCGTAATACGACTGGTGAATCGCCGCGATGATATCAGGCCGTGTCAGGTTGAGCAGGTCATTATTCCCGCGCAGCGGCGAGGCCCAGTCCGCAAACCTCTGCCCACGGAAGTCTTCCTCCGTCAGCGAATAGGTCTGGATCATCGTACCCATCGCACCGTCCAGGATCAGGATGCGCTTAGCCGCCTCAGCTTCAAGCAGAGACACACGTGTTTTCACGTCCATGGATCAAGCCGCCTTTGCGGTTTTGGGCTTCAGGCCGAGCAGCCGGCAGGTCGACAGCGCGAGGCTCGCGCGGTTCAGTGTATAGAAATGGAAGTCGCGTACGCCGCGCTCGTGCAGCTTGTGGCAGAGCTCCGCCGCCACAGTCGCCGTCACGAGGTCGCGCGTCTCGTCGTCTTCCTCGAGGCCATCGTACAGCCGCTCCAGCCAGTGCGGCACGCTCGCGCCGCACAGCGCCGAGATGCGCTTCAGACCGGTGAAGTTCGGCTGCAGCATGATGCCGGGCACGATGGGCAGCGTCACGCCGCCCGCCCGCGCCCGGTCGAGGAATTCGAAGTATACTTCAGTCTCGAAGAAGAACTGCGTGATCGCCCGGTCTGCGCCTGCGTCCTGCTTGGCCTTCAGGTAAGCGATTTCCGCGTCCCAGCCCTTGTTCTCCGGATGCAGCTCCGGATAGCAGGACACCGAAATCTCGAAACACTTGCCGAGTTCCGGCCGGTGCGCCCTCAGCCCACGGATCAGGTCCACCGAGTCCAGAAACCCGCCCGGATGCGGCTCATACTTCGCGCCCATCCCCGCCGGCGGGTCGCCCCGCAAGGCCACGATATGCTTCACGCCGGCCTGCCAGTATTCCTCGGCAATCGCCAACACGTCTTCGCGGGTCGCACTGACACAAGTCAGGTGCGCCGCAGCGCGCAGGGTCGTCTCCGCCGCGATCCGGCGCACCGTGTCGTGTGTGCGTTCGCGCGTCGAGCCGCCGGCGCCATAGGTGACGGAGACGAAATCCGGCGCCATCGGCTCCAGCCGCTTGATCGTGTCCCATAGCCGCGTGGACATGCCCTCGCTTTTCGGCGGGAAGAATTCGAACGACACACGCAGCGGTTCGGCATTGCGGTCGGCTTGTGTCAGTGTGCGGATCATGCCGCCCTCGCTTTGGAAAGCGCGGGCTTGGTCGCCCGCCAGATGTTGACGGTTAGCCCCGGCGCGCCTTGCGTCGGCGGATCGAACGAACGGGGCGCCTCAAGGTTCAGTTCCGCCTGCCCGGCCCATTCGGCCAGCGCATCATGGCGCACGCCGAGGCGCCGGTGACCATGATCGGCGCGCAGGAACTCGAGGTCATGCGGCGCAAAGTCGATCACCAGCAGCTTGCCGCCCGGCATCAGCACGCGCGCCGCTTCCGCAATCGCGTCGCCCGGCGTGTCCAGGTAGTGCAGCACCTGGTGCACGATCACGAGATCTGCCGAGCCGTCCTCGAACGGCGCCGCCGTCACGTCACCAAACCGTACCCGGCTATTGCTGATGCCTGCGCGCTCCAGATTGGCGCGCGCCACCGTCAGCATCCGGTGGCTGAAATCTATGCCTTCGGACTCCGCCGCCCGGCCCGAGAAAAGCAGCAACATCCGGCCAGTTCCCGTGCCGAAATCCACCACGCGCCGGTAAGGCCCCGGGCCAGCGAGGTCGAGCAGCGTGTCTTCGATGGCTTCGTTCGGAAAATGCAGGGCGCGCAGCGAGTCCCAATTTTCGGCGATGCTCGAGAAATAAGCCTCCGCCGAGGCGGCGCGGGCGAGAATCACTTCGCGCAACCTGTCGCGGTCTGCCCGGAACTCCGGAGCGTCATGGCTGGTCTGCGAAAACAGATGGTCGAGGAAGGCTAGCCCAGGCCCGGAACGGGAAGCGCGATAGAACACGAAGGCACCTTCCGGCAGTCGATCGGCCAGTCCGGCTTCGGACAGGTTCTTAAGGTGGTGCGACAGACGCGGCTGGCTCTGCCCCAGCACCTGCACCAGCTCACCGACGGACAGGTCATTTTCGCGCAGCAACGCCAGCAAGCGCAGGCGCGTCGGCTCGCCTGCCGCTTTGAGCTTTTCAAGGAGATCGTCCAGGGATGTCATCGCGGGGCATATAAACATTCATTTATATGTTTTGACAATAAGGTTCTGGCGGTCTGTGCTGTCAGACTTTCTAATCAGACATTCTCAACAGTGTTGCGGCAAAGCTACGGCGCCGGCTCTCCGGTAAGGCCCGCCCGTTGAACCTTTGCAAACCGCTCTCCATCTAGCCGCTGTAAAAGCAGGAATTCCTCCCATGCGATTGTCCGCCAGTGCCGCCTTGGCCTCGCTTGCCCTGACCGCCTGCGCCACCGCGCCGCCACCGGGCGAGGTGATTGCCGACCCCTATGAAGGGTTCAACCGGCAGATGTTCGCGTTTAACAACGGGGTCGACAAGTACGCCCTCGGCCCGGCCGCAAGCGCCTACAAGGCCGTGACACCCGAATTCGCACGCGACCGCGCCGCCGATTTCCTGCGCAACCTTGGCGCCCCGGTGACCTTTGCCAATGATGTGCTGCAAGCCGAGCCCTCGCGCGCCGGTACCACGGTCGCTCGCTTTACCATCAACACAACCATCGGCCTGCTGGGCCTGTGGGACGCCGCCGATCATTTCGGCATCGAGCATCATTCCGAGGATTTCGGCCAGACGCTGGCGGTCTGGGGGGTGGGAAGTGGACCCTACCTCGTGATGCCGCTGCTCGGGCCGACGACACCGCGCGACCTGTTTGGAACCGGGGTTGACCGTGCGTTCGACCCGCTGACCTGGGTCCAGATCGACAATGACGACGATACCGATCTCGCCGTCCGGGCAGGCCTCGGCATCATCGGCGGCCTGAACGCGCGCGTTCGGCTGGATGAACAAATAGACACCTTGAATGCCCAGCCGGAACCGTACGTAGCTCTGCGGCGCATTTATTCATCTCAGCGTCAGGCTGCAATCGCTAATGGCAAGATCAATGAGGCAGACGCGTACGAAGATCTCCCAGATTTTGACGAATTTGAAGATTAACCAGCGTCCGCCGGATAAAGGAGCAAACTTGTGAAACGTCTCGTTCGATCAGCACTTGCCGCCGCGGTCCTTTCCGCCAGCGCGCTTCCAGTGTTCGCCGACGCGCGGACCGAAGCCTATGTTCAGAAGAATGCGAGCGAAGTGCTCCAGACCCTTAACAATCCGAAACTCTCGGCCACCGAGCGCACTGCCGCGTTCAGCAGTTATATGGACAAATTCACCAACCTCGATGCGGTGTCGAACTTCGTCATCGGCAAGTACAGTCGCCGCTTCAGCGAGGCAGAACTCTCCCGGTACCGCAAGGCGTTCCGTGATTATGCGCTCGCCGTGTACGAGTACGAACTCGACTCCTATCGGGGCGAAGAGGTGGTGGTCCGCAGCTCCGTGGACCGTTCGGAAACCGACTCGATCGTCAACACGGTGATCAAGCGCCGGGATGGCAAGGACATGGATGTCCGCTGGCGCGTCCAGGGCAAGGAAGGCAGCTACCAGGTGGTCGACGTTGCCTTGAACCTCGACGGCAACCTGATCTGGCTGGCCATCGAACAACGCGCCCAGTTCATCGCTCTGCTCGACAACAACAATGGCTCGGCCGACAAGCTCATCCAGAAGATCAACGCGATGACGGCGGACCTGAAATCCAAGACGCGAAGCTAACCGGCTTCACATCACGGACAATCCGGCGCCCTGACCCGAACGGTCAGGGCGTTGCTATTTCGGGCAACGAATAGGCGACCGGCGCACCCGGTCCGAGATCGATGCCTAGGAAGAACCAGGCCATCGTGATGGCAATGCCGGACACAAGGAGCCAGACCGAGTAAGGCAGCATCAGCGCGGTAAGGCTTCCGAGGCCGAAATCCTTCTGCCAGCGCTGCGCGAAGATGAGGATCAGCGGGAAATAGACCATCAGTGGCGTGATGATGTTGGTCGCGCCGTCGCCAACGCGGTAGGCGGCGGTCGCGCCTTCCGGGCTGACGCCGAGCAACATCAGCATAGGCACCAGCACCGGGGCGAGCAGCGCCCACTTCGCGCTCGCGGAGCCGACGAACAGGTTCAGGAAGCCGGTGAACAGCACGATCAGGCCGAGCACGACCGGTAGCGGAAGGCCGCTCGTCTCGATGGCGCCTGCTCCGTGTACGGCGCCGATCAGGCCGAGGTTCGACCATCCGAACATCGCCACGAAATGCGCCGCTGCAAAGGCGAGCACGAGATAATAGCCCATGTCTCGCATCGCTTCTGACATCATGGCCACGAGGTCGCGGTGGTTCTTGATGGTTCCGGCGGCGGCGCCATAGGCCCAGCCGGCAAACAGGAACAGGAGGAAGAAGGCTGCAACCAGCGACTGGTAGAGCGGCGCCAGCGAGGCGTGGATCGAGCAACTGCCTTCCGCCATCGCATCCGGCGGACAGGCCGCTTCATTGATCAGCGGCGTGCCCGGTCCGAAGGTCATGAAGATCCAGAGCGCCACAACTGCCAGTGTGGCGAGACCCGCCCGGCCGAGACCCTTGCGCTGTCCGGCGTCCAGCGGCTTGTCCTCGTCGCCGAAATCCTTCGCCTGTTCTGCCGTCGGCGTCCATTTCCCGAGCCGGGGTTCGATGATCCTGTCGGTGACGAACCAGATGATCGGCAGATAGATCACCAGCAGCACCGAGATGAAGAACCAGTTGCCGGCGATATTGACGCTCAGGCCTTCGACGAGGCCCGAATTGTCGACTGCCTGCTGGGTAATGCCGAACAACAGCGCATCGAGCTGGCCCGGTGTGACGTTGGCCGAGAAACCGCCCGACACGCCGGCGAAGGCGGCCGCAATACCGGCGATCGGGTGGCGGCCTGCGGCGGCATATAGGATGCCCGCGAGGGGAATCAGCACGACATAGCCCGCGTCCGATGCGTGATTCGAAAGCATGGCGATCAGGGCGACGACCGGCGTCAGCAGAGCCGTCGGCGCGCCGCGCACGGCGGCTCGCATGCCGCTGGCGAAGAGGCCCGAGCGTTCG
>JBGTKN010000421.1:0-2508 GCA_041744615.1 Hyphomonas sp.
CGGCCGGTCTTTTGTCCTGCGCCGCCCGCCCCCGGTGCTGCGCGCCAATTCCAACGAGACGATGCGCCGCGAGGCCCGCATGCTCGCCGCCCTCAAGGGCACGGATGTTCCGCACCCTGAGCTGATCACCGCCTGCCCGGACGAGACCGTCCTCGGCGCCGCCTTCTACCTGATGCAACCCATCGACGGCTACAACCCGAGCACCGGCCTGCCCGAACCCTTCGCCTCTTCGCCGCAGCTGCGCCATCAGATGGGTCTTTCGCTTGTCGATGGCATCGCTGCCCTCGGAGCGCTGGACTATGTCGCCCTCGGTCTCACCGGCCTCGGCAAGCCGGACAATTATCTGGAACGCCAGGTCGGGCGCTGGAAGGTGCAACTTGAGAGCTACGCCGAGTTTCCCGAATGGGACGGCCTGAAAGACCTGCCGGACATCGGCGGCGTCAGCCGTTGGCTGGAAGATCACCGTCCACGGACATTCGTCCCCGGCATCATCCACGGCGACTACCACCTCGCCAATGTCATGTACCGGTTCGATGCCCCGCGCCTCGCAGCCATCGTGGACTGGGAACTCACCACGATCGGCGATCCGCTTCTGGATCTAGGCTGGTTGCTCGCCACCTGGCCCGAGAGCGAAGGCAGCGCCGTCACGGTCAGACCGTAGGAAGGCTTTCCGTCTGCGGACGAACTCATCGCGCATTACGCAACGCAAACGACGCGCGAGCTCTCACGGATCCACTGGTACGGCGTGCTCGCCTGCTACAAGCTCGGCATCATCCTCGAAGGCACCTACGCCCGCGCCTGCGCCGGAAAAGCTCCGAAAGCCACCGGCGACCAGCTTCACGCCAGCACCATCGGCCTGCTCGAACGCGCCAACCGCTGGATCCGCTGATCAGCCGCCCTTGAGAATCCGCGCCTTGTCGCGTGCCCAGTCGCGCTTGGCTTCGTTCTCGCGCTTGTCATGCGCCTTGCGGCCCGTGGCGACGCCGATCAGTAGTTTCGCGCGGCCTTTGTCGTTGAAGTAGAGCTTCAGCGGCACAATCGTGCGCCCGGCCCGTTCCACCTCCTGTGACAGCTTCGCCAGCTGGCGCTTCGAGACCAGCAGCTTCCGTTTGCGCCGCGGCTCGTGGTTGAACCGGTTGGCGCCGGCATAGGTCTGGATCTCGGCATTGATCAGCCAGAGTTCGCCCTGTTCGACCGAGGCATAAGCCTCCGCGATGTTGGCCTTACCGTCGCGCAAGGACTTCACTTCCGAGCCGACCAACATCACGCCAGCCTCAAGCGTATCCTCCACGGAATACTCGCGGCGGGAGCGCCGATTCTCGGCGACCATCCCGTCTGTGCGGCCTTTGACGGCTGGGGTTTTCGGCTTGGTGGCCATGGTCTAGATATTCACGCCGGCATGGCGCAGCGCCGCATCGATCTGCACGCGGGCCTCGGCGTCGGGCGGCGTGATCGGCAGGCGCACCTCGTCCGTACACAGACCCATCCGCGACAGCGCATACTTCGCGGGTCCGGGAGAAGGCGAGCAGAACATGGCGCGGTGCAACAGCACGAGCCGCTGATTGATCGCCCGCGCTGTCTCCAGGTCGCCATCATCAAACGCGGCATGCATCGCGGCGCAAGCCTCAGGCAGCACGTTCGCGGTAACCGAAATGCACCCCGCCCCACCCATTGCCCGGTGCGCCAGGGCGCTTGAATCCTCGCCCGACAGCTGGATGAACTGTTCGTCTGGCCCGATCAGATGCGCATGCAGCGCCACACGCTCCATCTCGTCGCTCGCATCCTTGATGCCTATGATGTTCGGCAACGCCGCCAGCGCCGCCACGGTGTGCGGCATCAGGTCAACAATCGTCCGCCCCGGCACGTTGTAAAGAAACACCGGCAGCGGCACGGCTTCATTGATCGCCTTGAAATGCGCAAACAGGCCCGCCTGGTTGGGCTTGTTGTAATAGGGGCATACGACCAGCGCCGCGTCGGCGCCCACGGCCTTGGCGTGGCGAACCAGGTCGATCGCCTCCTCGGTCGCGTTCGAGCCCGCCCCCGCAATCACCGGCACCCGGCCGGCGGCGACTTCAACACAAAGTGATACGACCGCTTTGTGCTCCTCGGTCGACAGAGTGGACGTCTCCCCGGTCGTGCCCACAGGCACCAGAGCGGCTGAGCCACCGGCAATCTGGCGCTCGACGAGCGCAGCAAAGGCAGCCTTGTCCAGATTACCATTCCGGAAAGGTGTTACGAGTGCGGGAATGGAACCGGAGAACATCTTATTATTGCCAGTTTTTCAGGGATTCGTTTCAGGAAATCGTGGGAAATGCGTGCTAGGCTGCTGAGCTTGGATTGTCACGCTTTGGCACAGAAATAAACATGGGCTGTCATGACACTCACACGTAGACTTGCTGTTTTCGCTTCTGCTACCGCACTTCTGGCCGGTGCGGCCGAGGCCATTGCGCCCGAAACACCGAGCCTCAAGCCCGGTAAGGTGCTGCTGTCGCCGCCGCAGGCGAGCGT
>JBGTKN010000422.1:0-2398 GCA_041744615.1 Hyphomonas sp.
CGATCGCGCTCTGCGCGAACGTCATCGATGCGGGCCAGGTCCAGAGCGCGGTCGATCGCACGCGCGCCGAGTTCGGACGCATCGACATCCTCCACAACAATGTCGGGATCAACGAGGCGGGAGGGGCGGCGGAAGCGACCGAGGAGAGCTGGGACCGGGTGATGGCGATCAACGTCAAGGGCGTCTTCCTCGCCTGCAGGGCGGTCCTGCCGGTGATGGAGGCGCAAGGCTCCGGGGCGATCGTCAACATCTCCTCGCTCGCCGCCATCAGGCATACGGGATACAACTATGCATCCTACTATGCCTCGAAAGCGGCGGTGAACAACTTCACCACGAGCATCGCCATCGAATACGCAGCCCGTGGCATTCGCGCCAACACCATCATGCCCGGCATCATGGACACGCCGCATATCTACCAGCAGATCAGCGGCTACTATGACGACGTGGAGGAAATGCGGGCCAAGCGGGCTGCGATCTCCCCCATGAAGCGGCAGGGGGACGCCTGGGACATCGCCATGGCGTCGGTTTTCCTCGCCTCCGACGAAGCGCGCTACATCACCGGTATCGCCCTGTGCGTCGATGGCGGCCTGCACTGTCGTGCCACCTAGCCGCCTTGCTTCGCGCCGGTGATTGATCAAGCGCGCGTCTTCACCATTGAAGTGAGACATGGCAGTGCCACCCTCAGGCTGGCGCGGTGCGCTGCGTCCAGTAGGCCTCGTCCTCGCCCTCCGGCTTGACCCAGAGGAGCAGGACGAGCCCGAGCAGGAACAAAAGGATCAGCGGCGTCACGCCGAGCCGCTGGCTCTGCGTTACCGTCGTGGCGAGCGCGATCAGGCCCGGCGCCGCGAAAGACATCACCTTGCCGGACAGGGCGAACATGCCGAAGGCCTCCGTCATGCGGTCGGGATTGGCCTGCCGCACCATCATGGTACGGGATGCTGCCTGCAACGCTCCCCCACCCGCGCCGATGGCAGCGCCGCAGATATAGAAGACGATGTCGGGCAGGGCTGAGGTTGCATCGACCGGCACCAGCATGACCATCGTCCGGTCGGTGGTGACGATGACGGTGCAGACCGCGATCAGGACGAGTATGCAGGTCACGATGACCGGCTTCGGGCCGACGCGGCGGTCCGCCCGTCCGCCGACCCAGCAGCCAGCAGCGCCCACCACGGCGGCCAGGATCCCGAAAATGCCGATCTGGATGATCGACCAGCCCAGCACGCCTGCGGCGTATATGCCGCCGAAGGTATAAATGCCATTCAGCGCGTCGCGATACAGCATGGACGAACCGAGATAGGCGAGCAGGCTGGGATGGCGCGGGAGTTCGCGGAGCGTGCGCACGAGACCGCGCAGGCCCTTGGCCATCGCGCCCTTCTCCTGGCTCTTGCGCGGCTTGCCGGTCTCCGGCACCCACAGGAAGAAGGGGATGACGAAGACGATGTACCAGAGCGCGGTAAATGGACCCACGGCACGCGTGCCCTCGCGCATGCCGGGATCGAGGCCGAACAGCGGCTCGATGCCGATCAGCGTCACGCCTGCCTCGTTCTCGGCCAGAAGAAGCAGCATGATCGCCAGCGCGACCACGCCGCCGACATAGCCGAAGGCCCAGCCCGAACCGGAGATGCGGCCGATTTCATTGCGCGAGCCAAGCGAGGGCAGGATCGAATTGGTGAAGACGATGCCGTATTCGAGACCGACCATGCCTATGGCGAAGGCGAACAGAACGAAAAGGATGGTCTCGGATGTGGCGTCCGGCACTGCCCACCACAGGGCGAAACTTCCCGCTACATAGATTAATGACCAGAACAGGATCCAGGGGCGTTTGCGGCCGGCGCTGTCGGCGATCGCGCCCAGTACCGGCGCCGCCAACGCGATCAGGACACCCGAGATCGCCATCATCCAGCCGAACATGGCCTGCCCGGTGACCGGATCGGGCGCAACGGCGGAGGCGAAATAGGGCGCGAAGATGAAGGTCAAAAGCAGCGTGTTGTAGGGCTGGTTGGCCCAGTCGAACCACCACCAGCCCCAGATCTGTCGGCTCTTGCTTGTTTCGGCCATGCGTACCTTCCCGTGCCGCGCAGTTCGAGAAAAGAGAGAGCCCCCTTTCTCTGCAGCCTCGCCGGTTTCAGCAGCGAATAACAGGATTGGCAGTCTTCACCCGACAGGATATCAACGCGTCCCGATCAGCGAAAGGGCGTCCCGTCGAACGGGCCGATTTGCTGGACTTGTCCACAACGAGCGGTTCGACCTGAACCGCCCCGGCTTGCCCGGAGGCCGTTTGGTTTGAGTCACGCAGCCATGGCAGGTTCTTCCAGCATGGCGTAGCAGCGTTCCTCGGCTTCGGCCGGCGGGATGTTGCCGATGGGCTCCAGTAGCCGGCGATTGTTGAACCAGTCGA
>JBGTKN010000423.1:0-4766 GCA_041744615.1 Hyphomonas sp.
CCGTCGACCACCACGGAAACACAGCAGCGGAGGACGCCTTCGACCCCCGCGGTTTCCGTTTGCCCTGGGAACGCGCGCGCGACCTCAGCGCCGTGCTGGACCAGTTGCTGGCACATCCCCGGTTTGGCGAGGCCATCGATCCGGGCCGTGTGGGCGCCGCCGGCTTTTCGCTCGGCGGCTATACGGTTGTCGCGCTGGCAGGCGGTCGGACCAGCCTTGAGCAGCTCGAAGCCTTCTGCGCGGGCCCGTCACGGGATGCGACCTGCGATCCGCAGGCTGAGTATCCGGAGGCCAATGCCGAGTTCGAACGCCTGCGGGCGAGCGACCCCGACGTGCAGGCTGCCATCCGCGATGAGGGCGGCGCTTTCGGTGATCGCCGCATCTCGAGCGTCGCCGCACTCGCCCCTGCCCTCGGTCAGGCCTTCACGCCGGAGTCCCTGTCAGCCATCAGCCTGCCTGTCTTCATCATCGGTGCCCGGGACGACGCAACCGCGCCGGTAGCCACCAATGCCGGAACGCTTGCGGAGCAGATAGAGGGCGCCGAGACATTGGTGCTGCCAGACGCCACGCATTATGTGTTCCTCAATGCGTGCACATCCCGGGGGAAGCGGTTTGTGCCGGTGTGCAAAGACGCCAACGGCGTAGATCGCCTCGCCTTGCACGAGACGGCGGCCGATTCGGTGATCCGGCACTTCAACGCAACCCTGCCGCCAGCATGAATGCGCTGGGCGGATCTGACCATCCGGAGAGCCTTGCCTCAAAGGCGGCCTGGGTGCAGTCAGGAAAGGTACGTGCCCGGCTTACCGAAAGCGGCGCGCTGGAGGTGGCGTGCACGGGGCTGACGACGCAGACGAAGTATTACAAGACGCTGCTGAAAGAGTTCTTCCGCAAGGACTTCCCGCGCCTGCGGCCCGGGTATGGCGACTACAGCGTCCACATCGTGATGGAGCACCTCGGCGAGGCGCCGTGGATGGACCTCGACAACCTGGCCAAGGCCCTGCTGGATTCGCTGAGCGGGAATGTCTTCGAGGATGACCGGCAGGTCGCGCGGCTGCTAGTGGAACGGCGCAGCGCCGAGCGGGACGGAATCTGGTTGCTGGCGGAGGCGATGGAGCGCTAGGCTGAGACAAAGTTGAGCCCACTTTATGCAACACTTCCCGCCCCTCGCTGCGAACAAATCCCCTACGGATCAATCCGCTGAAAGTTTTCTCTCGGAAACTTGCGCCGCACCCCTCCGAGCGAGTGTGTGCTCTCACCCATGTCGCACGTCCAACCCACCTTTGCGTATCCGGTCTTCACCGGCCGGGATAACGGATGATAAGGAACCGATACTGCGCAGCTCACGGACTTACACGCCGTGACTGTTTTTGTATCCGAAATCGTCCAGAGCCAGCCCCAATCACATGCCGATGCTCCGCCTTTCCCGAGAGAGGGCGTAGAGGTCAGCCCTCCACGATCAGCTTCTCCAGGCCGCGGAAGAACGGCAGCGTGCGCCAGGTGAGGTCTTGCTCGGGCAAGCGCAGGTTCGGGTAGCGCGCGAGGAATTTGAGGAAGGCATGGCGCGCTTCGATACGGGCGAGCGGGGCTCCGATGCAGATGTGCGGGCCGCCGCCGAACGCGATATGGCTGGGGCGTTTCTTCGTGATGTCGAAAGCCTGCGGGGCCTCGAACACATCGGGGTCGCGGTTGGCGGCGGCGAGAGACATGAAGACCGGCTGGCTCTTCTGCATCGGACAGCCGGCAACGGTGCGGTCCTTTTCGACAATGCGGGACGTGACCTGCACCGGCGCCTCGTAGCGCAGTACTTCCTCGACGGCCTGGGCCGCGAGATCCGGATTGGCGCGCAGGGCGGCGGTCTGCTGCGGGTGCGTGAGGAGGAGCCAGATGCCGTTGCCGATGAGATCGGTGGTCGTCAGGTTGCCGCCCACCAGCAGGGCCTGGAGGTTCAGGCAGACTTCGTCGTCTTCGATCTTCGCCTCGCCGCTGGCCTGCAGCTGCACCATGTCAGTGACGAGATCGTCCTGCGGCGCCTTGCGGCGGGCCCGCATCAGCTCGGCAAAATAGGCGTCGAGCGCTTCGCCGCCGGACAGCATGCGGGTGTTTTCTTCGGGCGTACGGACGGGGTTTAGGCCAAGGATCACATCCTCAGACCACTGACGGAAATCGGCAAGGCGGTCTTCGTCCACGCCGAGGATGCGGGCAATGACGAGAACCGGAACGGGCACGGCGACCTGTTCCATCAGGTCAAAGGCACCGCTGGCAGGGGCGGCATCGATGACCTTGTCAACCATTGCCTCGATCTCGGGGCGCATCCTGTTGATGCGGGCATAAAAGGCTTTCGCCAGCGGCTGGCGGATACGGGCATGGTCCGGGTCGTCGAGAAAGAGGATGCTGGTGCGCCGTTCCCTCCCCTCCTCGACAAGGCGGGCCGTGATCGATTCGCGATCAGCATTCAGCGGATGGCGCACGAAACTGCGGTCGTTGACCGTGTCGCGAATATCCTTGTAGCGGCTGAGCACCCAGACCTTGGCCGTCTCGTCACGCATCACCGGGCAGGTGGCCTGCAGCGATTGCAGCAGCGGGTGCGGGTTGTCGCGGGCGACAGGATTGAAGGCGGAGAGTTCCAGGATGGATTGCGGAACACCGCGCAGCGGTTTCGGATCATCAGCCATGTTATCTCCTCCCGGGAGTGTATCTTGTTATGGCATGGGTATAGCCGATTTTTCTGGAGGCGGCGCGGGGGATTTTGGGGGGCTTTCCTCTTCTCCGTTGGGAGAAGAGCTTTCAGTTTAAAGCCGCTTGTACAGCATCGGGATCGCCGTGGCAGTGGCGCGGGCGACGAGGGCGCCTTCGGCATCGAAACAGTCAGCCTCCATAAAGGCGGCGGATTTGCCGAGCTTCAGGATACGGGCCTCAACGCTTGCCGGGCCGGGCATCAGGCGTTTCAGGTAGCTGGTTTTCATTTCCAGCGTCGGCGCGGTCATCGTGACGTTGGAGGCGATGATGACGGCGGTGCTCATCGCTTCGTCCATCATGGCGGAGATGAAGCCACCCTGCACCGCGCCGGTGGGGTTGGCGAACATCTGGGGCACGTCGAACTCCATGCGCACCCATTGTTCATCTTGGCTGAGCGCGGCGAGGCGCATGCCGAGCGTATCGGAACAGGGCGGGCGTTTCTTCGAGTTCTGAAAGCGGGCCAGCATGTCAGCGTCGGACACGCGGGGTTTTGTCTCCTCGGTCAAGACCGGGGCGCCCTACTTGCGGCGGTAGGCGTCAAGGTTGACGACCGTTTCGGCGGGCGGCTTCGGCGCCTCGTCCACCGCATCCTTGGCCGGGGCGATGACGCCGGCGTCGCGGCCACGGGTTTCAAACGTGAGTCCGAAATTGACCGAGGGATCGACGAAGCGCGTGATTGCGGCGAGCGGGATCGACAGGTGCTGAGGCACGCCGGAGAATTTCAGCACGATCTCGAAATGGCCTTCATGGACTTCAAGGTCCCAGTACTGGTGCTGGACGACGATGGTCATCTCTTCCGGGAATCGCTGGATCAGGTGGTCGGCGATCTTCACGCCCGGGGCGCGGGTGCGTAAGGAAATGTAGAAGTGGTGGTCACCCGGAACGCCGCCATTGGTGCGCGCGCGGCGCAGGGCTTCGCGCACGACACCGCGCATGGCGGCTTGGGTGAGCGCTTCGTATCCGATGTAATCCGTCATCTTGCGCGCGCTCTTCCCGGAGTTGATTGGTTATCGAAATCTAAATTACGCAGACCCATCGCAGGCCGCAACGGCCTTAGCGCAACACGCGAGCATTTATTTTCTTCTCGCTCCCGGATGGCCGACGCGCTGGCCAGATCGGCAAGCGCGGCTTAGGTTGAAGCTGGGCCCGAGGAGACAGACAGATGCAGATGCCGCAGCAGGGACGTGACTTTGAGACGCTTCGCGCCGAGATGATCGCGCGCGGCGGCGGGGACGTGGACTGGCGCGGCGGGAAGACGGCCGTCTACGTGTTTAACGCAGGCGAGGACATTCATCATGTCCAGCATGAGGCTTACGGGATGTTCATGGCCGAGAACGGGCTTGGCCCCCTCGCCTTCCCATCGCTGGCGCAGATGGAGAAGGAGGTGATCGGGATGGCGCTCAACCTGCTACACGCTCCCGAGGGCGCGGCAGGGGCGATGACCTCCGGCGGCACCGATTCAATCACCATGGCGATGAAGACGGCGCGGGATTTCGCACGCGCACGCGGCAAGCCGCTGACCGACCACAACATTGTGCTCGCGCGCTCGGCGCATCTTGCTTTCGACAAGGCGGCGCACCTGATGGACATCGCGGTGCGCCGGGTGCCGCTGAACAGCGATGGCAGCTATGAGGCTGACCCGGCCGCGATGGCCGAAGCGATGGACGCTTCGACCATCATGATGGTGGGCTCGGCGCCGAACTTCCCGCATGGCATCATCGATCCCATTTCGGCGCTCGGCGAAGTGGCGGCCGCGAAGGGTGTGTGGTTGCATGTGGATGCGTGTGTGGGGGGATACTTTGCGCCGTTTGCACGGATGAACGGGGTGTCCGTGCCGGCGTTTGATTTCGAGGTGCCCGCGGTGCACTCGATGAGCGCGGACCTGCACAAGTATGGCTATTGTGCGAAGGGCGCCTCCACGGTGCTATTTCGTTCGGAAGCCCTCTACAAGCACATGCCCTTCTCGATGCGCGACTGGAGCGGCGCGCCGATGAAGACGCCGACGCTGGCGGGCACGCGGCCAGGGGGCG
>JBGTKN010000424.1:0-2893 GCA_041744615.1 Hyphomonas sp.
GCCAACTGGAGCGAGACCGAGGCTTGCGCCTGCTTGAGCAACTGGCTTGCACCGAGCCGCGCCCGCTCAATATGCGCCGCCACACTGACAGCTTCTGCATAGGCTCCATTGCGGAGTTCGCCGGTCAAGGCCTTCACTTCGCCGGTGAGCTTCGCAACGCGGTGGCGGCGCCGATAGAAAATCAACTCGTTTGCGCTGAGCACAGCCAACACGACCAACAGAGATCCAAGGAGTGCCCAGGCTATGCCGCTAGATGCAAAAGTCAGGACAGCTGACACACCGCCGATGCCGAGAAAAGTGGGCAGTTTCGCGAGGATCTTCAATCGCCAGGCCCGGCCGGCGGGAAGAGTTACCGAGGGCGTTTTCCACGTACCCAGACGTTTTGTGCGCGCAGTCTCCGCCACCAGTCGCTGCGAGATCCGAAGCAATGCGGCCGGGTCAAACTTTCCGGCGCTGAGCGAAGCGGGGACCCCGTCAAGGAAGGCCACAATGCCGGCCTGCTCGAACGCGCACCAGGGGCATGACGCGAGGCCCTTGCGATACACATGCGACCGCCTCTGGCTGCAGGTCGTAAGCCCGCCCGCCAGCTCTGTCAGCGCCGCAGCCCACTCCCGCGGGGTCGGGCGGGGTAAGGGCGCTTCTCCCCTTCCTGGCTGAAACGCTCTCAGGAACAACGCCCGGATGTCTTCGCTGACCAGCGACAGCGGCGGCGCGGCCGGCGGCGGCTTCAGCAAAACAGGCGGATCGAGATAGGCATAGCCATGCCGCGCAATGGCGCCCGCAATCTCTGTCGGAGCCCCCGCCTTCACAGGCACGCCAGAAAAAGGATGACGCCCCAGGAACAGGAGTTGGAAGATCAGGACCGCAAGCCCGAAAGCATCATGGTCCGGCGTACGGTCCACATCAGCGAGCCGCTGCGACTGCAGCTCGGGCGGCGTATAGGTGTCCATGCCCACCTGGCAGCGGTAGATCCGGTCTTCAGCTGCAAACTGCATGCTGTCGCAGTCGATCAGCCGGACCTTGCCGTCTTTTCCGACCCTGACCGAGCCGTGATTGACATCGCCGATGACGATGCCGGCCGCATGCGCCGCAGCAAAGGCGACCGCCGTGTTGGCCGCCACCCGGACAAGGAAGCCCCAGTCGCTGTCCGGCAGATGACGCGCCCTGTCGCGGGGCGAGTAGATCTCGTGAATATCATACGGCTCGGGCGCCCGGGCCATGATGAACCCTTCGATGCGCCCGTCTTTTCCCCGCAGCAGCGCGCGCGGCCAGGCGGCATGGATCGCAAGCGCGCCGGGGCCTGCGCTCACCATCGCTTCAAGCTTGGCGGCCGCCTCATCCTGCAGGGGCTCGCGGTAGATCTTGGCGACCTCTTCCGCATTGGAGACAAGCGCGAAGACGGCCCCTTCCCCGCCTTCGCCAAGTTTCTCGCCCAGGGCCGGTCTAGTCTGAAGCCGCATGCTGGTGCTCACCGGCCGAGGCCGCATCGCCTGCAGTGCGCTGGATCGGCGCGAGCCGGGAGGCAAGGATCAGCGACTTGTCATCATCCGTACGCGCATTGATGGCCTCACTCGAAAGATACGCGGCCAGCGCATTGGCAAGGACGAGGTCTTCGCCCGCTGCGCTGGACTCCCTGACCGCGGGCAGCATCTCGTTGAAGAAGGCGTCAGCAACCGGGCTGCCCACCGCCTCGCGGATCAGCAGTCTCTCAAGACCATCGCTGAATAGCGAGACTTCCGCCACGACGTAGGGACGCAGGCTCACATGCGCCCGCTGGCGCGCGTCCTCGTCGGTCAGGAAATAGGTCTCGTTGGCATAGGTTCCCCGCTGCGGCTCGAACACCAGCTCCCACCGCCCCTCAGCCGACGGCACGACAATCGCGCCGTCGCCGATCTGCACAAAGGCCGACCATGTATCGGCCACCAGCGCAGCAACCAGCGTCGAGGCATAGTCCCGTGCGGGCTGTTTCTCGGTGAAGGCTCTCAGTGTCACCGCCAGCGCCGCAAAGGACAAGAAGTCCCCGAGATCGGTCTCGCCGATCACGCCGCCCGAGTCGCGCAGACGGTCACCGGCAACGTTGAGGAAGGCTTCCGCCGCAACCTTCGCGCCAGTGGCGGCCTGAAGGGATGAACCTGCCCCGTCACAGACGCAGGCCGCCAGTACATTGCCGCGCACGGTCCCAATGAGACGCGCGGCCGCGAAATCTTCGCACCCCCGCCCCTGCGCCGCGTGACTTGTCCCCGTCACCGCCGCCTTTGCATATCGCCATCCTGGCCTCATGCGTCAGACCTCCGCCCAGCCATCCGACGCGGGCAGCGCGACACGGTCGCCCGGCGAGGAACGCGAGACCGCTTTCAGCGAATTAGACAACCAGCGGAAGAGTTCGGCGAACTTGAGGCCATCAAGCTTCATCGGCGGGCGCACGGAAATCTTCGACAGCGTCTCCATGTCCGCGCCTTCGACACCGACAGCAAAGAGCGCAAAGGCATTCGCCTCCTCGCCCTCACGGATGCGCTTTGCCGCCTTGGTCCAGGAATCGGTCGGCGCGCCGTCCGTGATCAGGAAGATCCAGGGCCGGTAGTACGAAATCCCCGCTTCGCGGTAGGCACGCTTGCGGCCCTCAAGCTCGTCGAGCGCAAACTGGATCGCCGCGCCCATCGGCGTGTCGCCCGTCGTCTCGAAGGCTTCGGGATAGATCGCTTCCGGATTGGCAAAGTCCTGCCGGACCTCAACAGGGCCGAAGGTGACCACGCACAGCTCCACGCGCTTGGCCGCCAGCTTGTCCTGGCAGAGCTCGGCAATCAGCGCGTCATAGCCCTTGTTGAGCGCCTTGATTGGCGCGCCCATCATTGAGCCGGACGTATCCAGGAGCAGAACGCACGGACACCGCGGC
>JBGTKN010000425.1:0-1548 GCA_041744615.1 Hyphomonas sp.
CGCCAAGGCGGTGACGCTGGCCGAAGCGCTGGATCATGTCGGCGTGCTGGCGTTGGAATTCTTCGTGCTGCCGGATGGCACCCTGCTCGCCAACGAGTTTGCGCCGCGCGTGCACAATTCCGGTCACTGGACGCCGGAGGCCTGCCAGACCGGCCAGTTCGAGCAGCATATCCGCTGCGTCGCCGGCTGGCCGCTGGGCGACACGCACCGCCTGTTCGATGCCGAGATGATCAACCTGATTGGCGAGGCTGGGCTTGTCAGGCCGGCCAGCCTCGGGCCCAATGATGTACTGACGCTCTATGGCAAGCGCGAGGCAAGGCCCGGCCGCAAGATGGGCCATATCACGCGCCGCCTCGGACCCCGAAAGGACTGATCCCATGCGCCTTCCCGTCTCGACCTGGCCGGACATTGAAGCCTGGCTGAAAAAATCGAAAACCATCGTCATCCCCATCGGCTCCTTCGAGCAGCACGGGCCGAACGGGTTCATCGGCACGGATGCGCTCTGCCCCGAGATCATCGCCAACCATGCCGAGAGCCTGGCGCCGGATGACATTCTCGTCGGACCGACCTTCAATGTCGGCTGCGCGCAGCACCATCTCGGCTTTCCCGGCACGATCACACTGCGCCCCTCGACCATGATGGCGGCGATGGCGGACTGGACCGAGAGCCTTGTGCGGCACGGCTTCGAGCGCGTGCTATGGTTCAACGGACATGGCGGCAATATCTCGACCATTGAAGCGGCCTTCGCCGAAATCCATGCGCGGCGAAGCTATGATCCGAAGGGCGGGGACAACCGGCCGGACCTGGCGCTGAAGCGGCGCGACTGGTGGGATTACCGGGAGGTGATGAACCTCTGCAACCAGCTCTATCCGGTCGGCCATGGCAGCCATGCCACAGCCTCGGAAGTCTCGGTCACCTACTGGGCCTATCCGGACCGCGAGCGCCAGCACACGCCGATGAGCCCGAAGATCGCCCCGACCGGTGCGATCAGCGACGCCGTGCGCTATCGCCGCGACTTCCCGGATGGCCGGATCGGGTCGGACCCGACGCTGTCGAATGCGGCAGATGGCGGCAGGATCGTCGAGTTGGCGGCGAAATGCCTGATCGAGGAGGTGGCAAGGTTCAACGCCTAAATCCGGCGTAATCTCTCAGTCCGCGCACTGGAAGCGTTAAGCCAAGCGGTCTATCAGCAAGGGCCAGAAGGTGAGGCACCCCGCAAGGCATGCTGGAAGTCAGAGCGCTCGAGAAATCCTACGGGTCCAAGCAGGCCGTGCGCGGCGTGTCGTTTACCGTGGAAAAGGGTACCGTGCTGGGCTTCCTCGGCCCCAACGGCGCGGGTAAATCCACCACAATGCGAATGATTGCGGGCGTGCTGGAGCCGGATTCGGGCGATGCGCTGATCGACGGCAAGTCCATCATCTCCGACCGGCGCGCGGCGCAGGCGGCGCTCGGCTATCTGCCGGAAGGCGCGCCGCTATACGAGGATATGACCCCGCCGGAATTCCTGCGCTTCCTCGCCGAGGCCCGGGCCCTGCCCCGCGCCGGACG
>JBGTKN010000426.1:0-7260 GCA_041744615.1 Hyphomonas sp.
GCGGCTTCGCTGACGGCGTGCACGGCTTCAAGCTGAAGCTCGGTCTGCAAATCCGCCGCTTTCCGCGTATCGAGCGCAAAGACTTCCTTGCGGAAGCCGGAAAGGTCGAGCACTTCGCGGGCGGCCTCAAGCCCCCGCACCGCTTCAGCCGGGGCCGCGCCGGTGAGTTCACGCAGGCGCAGCAGCGCCACCGGGCCGCAGAAATCCAGCGTGCGGTTGGCGATGACTGTGGCGATGATCTCGCGGCGGAGGCGATGGCCCTTCATCGCCTTGCCGAACCCGTCGATAGGCGAGGGGAAATAAGCCTTCAGAACCGGTTCAAACCAGGGATCATCCGGCAAGTCCGAGGCGACGATATCATCGAAAAGAACGATCTTCGACCAGGCCAGAAGCACGGCAAGTTCGGGCCGGGTGAGCGGCTGGCCGGCGTCCTTGCGGGCTTGCATGCCGGTGGTCGAGGGCAGGCCTTCGAGAGCGCGGTTCAGCACGCTGCGCTCTTCGAGATAGAGCATCAAGCGTTCCAGCGCTTCATGGTCCTCAGCGCCGCTGACAGCGGCGAGCGTCAGAGCGTTCGACTGGTCGTAGTTGTGCGCGAGGACGTGGGCGGCGACGTCGTCGGTCATCGCGGCGAGGAGGTCGTTGCGGGCCGGCTCCTTGAGGTCGCCGAGGCGGATGGCTTCGGCGGCGAGGATCTTGATGTTCACTTCGTGGTCAGACGAATCGACGCCGGCCGAGTTGTCGATGGCGTCGGTATTGATCCGCCCGCCGGCGAGGGCGAACTCGATGCGGCCGGCTTGGGTGAGGCCGAGGTTGGCCCCTTCCCCGATGACCTTGGCTTTCAGTTCGCGGCCATTGACGCGAATGGTGTCATTGGCACGGTCGCCGACATCGGCCTGGGATTCGGCCGCCGATTTCACATAGGTGCCGATGCCGCCAAACCAGAGCAGGTCGGCTTCGGCTTTTAGCAGCGCGTGGATCAGTTCATCCGGCGTGACGGCGTCCTTGGCGAGACCGGTGAGGGCTTTCACTTCCGGCGAGAGCGCGATGGACTTGGCAGCGCGCTCGAAGATGCCGCCGCCCCTGGAGATCAGCGAGGCGTCATAGTCGGCCCAGGTCGAGCGCGGCAGGGCGAACATGCGGACGCGTTCGACGAGGCATTTGGCGGCATCGTCCGGGTTCGGATCAAGGAAGATGTGCATGTGGTTGAAGGCCGCGACAAGACGGATTTCGGGCGAGAGCAGCATGCCGTTGCCGAAGACATCGCCCGACATGTCGCCGACGCCGATGACGGTGAAGGGCTGTTTCTGGATGTCGCGGCCCATTTCGCGGAAGTGGCGCTTCACCGCTTCCCAGGCGCCGCGGGCGGTGATGCCCATCTTCTTGTGGTCATACCCGGCCGAGCCGCCGGACGCGAAGGCGTCGCCCAGCCAGTGGCCCTTCTCGAGGCTGATCGCGTTGGCGGTGTCGGAGAAGGTCGCCGTGCCCTTGTCCGCAGCGACCACGAGATAGGGGTCCTCGCCGTCCCAGACGATAGTCTGCGGCGGAGGGACGAGCTTGCCCTTCACCAGATTGTCGGTGAGGCCGAGCAGCGCGGTGATGAATTCCTTGTAGGCATCGCGCCCGCTCTCGAACCAGGCCGGATCGTTCCTGGGCGGGAGCTGTTTCGGATAGAAGCCGCCTTTCGAGCCGACCGGCACGATGACGGCGTTCTTGACCTGCTGCGCCTTCACGAGGCCGAGGACTTCGGTGCGGTAGTCTGACGGGCGGTCCGACCAGCGCAGGCCTCCGCGCGCGACCGGGCCGAAGCGCAGGTGGACGCCTTCGACCCTGGGACTGGAGGTGAAGATTTCGCGGAAAGGCTTGGGCTCCGGCAGGTCGGCCAGTTCGCGGCTGGCCACCTTGAAGCTGATCCAGGGCCGCTCGGCGCCGTCTTCATCCGTCTGGTAGAAGTTGGTGCGCTGCAGGGCGCCGGTCAGATCGAACAGGCGGCGCAGGACAAGATCGTCCGTGAGGCTGGCGACGCCTTTCATCGCGTCCTCGAAACGCGCGCGGATTTCGGCGCTGGCCTTGCTGCGTGCGTCCAGAGATTTGTGCGCCTGCGGATCAAACCGGGCCGCGAAGAGATCGAGGATCAGGCGCGTGACATTCGGATAGCGCGCGACGGCGGCTTCCTGGACTTCCTGCGGCTGGTCGAGCCCACTCTGGCGGCGATAGGCGGCCAGCGCCCGGATCAGCGCGGCTTCGCGCCAGCTGGCGCCGGCGGTGAGCACGAGGCGGTTGAACCTGTCATTGTCGGCCTTGCCGCTCCAGACTGCAATGAAAGCGTCCTCGAGCGCGCGGGCGAGATCGTTGAGCGCAAGCGGTGCGCCATCCGCCGACTCCATCGCCAGCGAATGGATCCAGTACACATCCGGCGCATCGGTCACCGGCCGGAAGGGCGGACGGACCGGATAGCCGGTTTCGAAATGCACGAACAGGCCGAGATTCTCGAACACAGGCACGCAGCGTGACAGGGCGATCGCTCCGTCGCGCGCGAAGATCTTGACACGGACTTTCGACGGCGCGTCGCTCTCGCGCCGGTAGGCACGGGCGACCATCGGCCGGCCGGCGCTGAGCGCGGCCATGCTGGTGACGTCCCGCAGGGCTTCTTCCGGCGGGAAAGATTCGCGGTAGGCCGCGTTGAAGGCACCGATGAAGGCGCGTGCCCCTTCCCGGTCGCCGCCGGTCAGATCGGAGCTCATCAGCAATTCGCGGAAGCTCTGGTCCCAGGTGCGCGCGAGGGCCACGATCCGCGACTCGATTCCGGCAGGGTCTGGTTCCGGATGGCCGGGCGACAGGCCGATCTCGAAATGCACGCGCGCCATCGGCCCTGAGTCGAAGTAAGGCTGGAAGGAGCGCAGCTCGCCCTGATAGGCCTCGGTCAGCACCGCGCCCATGCGCTGGCGCAATGACGTGTCATAGGATTCGCGCGGGACGAAGACGAGCGCGGTGACAAACCGGTCGAACTCGTCGCGGCGCAGGAAGACTTTCGTCCGGGGTCGGCCGATCAGGTGGAGCGCGCCCATGACCATCGGGCCGAGAATGGTAGAGCGGGTCTGGAAGAGCTCGTCGCGCGGCCAGGTCTCGATCAGGTTGGCGAGCGCCTTTTCGGTATGCCCGCCCGGCGCGGCGCCGGAGGCGGCCATGATCTTCTGCACGCGGCGGCGCACGAAGGGGATCGAGCGCGCCGTCTCGTCATAGGCTTCGGCGGTGAACAGGCCAAGGAAGCGGACTTCGCCGTTCACGCGGCCCTGCGCGTCGTATTTCTTGATGCCGATATAGTCACACGGCACGCGGCGGTGCACGCGGCTCGGCAGGGTCGACTTGGCGATAATCAGTGGCGCGGGGTGACTGAGAAAATCACCGACTTCCCGTGTCAGCACGAGGGGTTCGCTGTCGGGCGAGAGGACGTTGAGATTCTCGTCGCGCAGGATGCCGAGGTTGGAGCCGTCGATCATCAACGGCTCGGCCGGCAGTACGCGGCCTGCCTCGTCCGTATCAAAATCATATTCGCGGCTGCCAAGAAATACGTAATGCTCCTTGAGCAGCCATTCGAGGAAGGCGACGGCCTCGTCGCGCTCCACCGGAGAGATGTGCTGAAGGCCCGAGAGGCGTTTCATCTCCGCGCGCATCCGGGCCTGCATGGCGCGGTGGTCCGACACGGCGCGCTGCACATCGGCTAGCGTGGCGCGCGCGCCGGCTTCGAGCAGGCTCGCCTCACCTGGTGTCAGAAGCGAAGTGTGTATCTGGATGACGGAAATCATCTGCCCGTCGGCGAGGCTGACGACCGGGTGGAAGAGTGCCTTCACTTCATGGCCCTGCGCGGCGCATTCATTGAGCAGCGAATCGACGAGGAAGGGCATGTCGGGGCCGGCCGCTTCCAGCACCGCGCGGTCGAGCGGCCCTCTTGCGCCCTTCACGTGCGGTGTGACCCGCACAGCCTGCTCGCTGGCGGGTACGGCGGACGCCCAGGTCCAGAGATGCTGGCCGAGGATCCTGATGTCGGCGTCGGTGAGACCGGTAAGGTCTTCGCCGGCGGCCTCCTGGAGAATCTGTTCGAGGACCTGGCCCTCAGGCCCGGTGGCAGCGGCGGAACGGGTCATTGAAGCGACTCACCTAAGGGAAATGTGTTCCACCGGGTCTACCCCCGGGGCGTTAGCGCTTCAAGAATTCTGGTGGGACGGGTGATGAAGATTCGGGCAGCGGCAGGAAAGATTGTCTGCCGTTTGCGTCAACGGAACGCCGGAGGCTTCAGACGGTATGGGGGGAGCAGAAATAGGTGGGCCCGCCGAACGGGGACATGTCCAGCGGGCCCTTCAGAATCTTCCGCAGGCTGGGTGGGGGGACGCACGCGGAAGCCTGAATTCACAATTTCGATCGTCCAGACCCCATATCAATGCGGGAGAGGTCTAGAAATAGTTAAAGATTCTACATGAGTCGCTACGTCATTCAGCACCTCTGCTACCTAAGTATACACGATCGGCCGCGATTCAACTACTGCTGCTGTCGGTCGCACCTTGGCGCGATTGAACTTTTTTCCCCTTCGGGTTGCCGTCAGCGGAGAGTAGGATGGCAATCCAGCGCGTATCGGGCGATTGCGCGAACAGAATCATCATCAGCACGGTCAGCGGCGCCGACAGGAACATGCCCGGGATTCCCCAGATCAAGCCCCAGATCGCCAGCGACAGCAGCACGACCAGGGCCGACAGGTTCAGCGAGTCGCCCATCATCCGGGGCTGGATGAAGTTTCCGATCGTGAACTGCCAGAAGCTGACCACGCCAAAGACGATGGCGGCATAGACGTAGGAATCCTGCGGTTCGACGCCCGGCACCCATCCCGGCACCACCGGCTGCACCAGCGCAAAAAGGGGCGGGACCAGCGCCGCAGCGATCGAACCGACAGTCGGGATATAATTGAGCACAAAGATCAGGGCCGAGAGGAAGAGTGCGTTTTCCACACCGAGTGCGAGCAGGGATGCATAGCTGAGCAGCGTGATAAGGGCTGAGATCAGTGTCTGGACCCAGAGATAACGCTCGATCCCCACCCGCGCTTCATCGCCGATTGTGCGCACCTGCTCGCGCCGTTCCGCGCCCGGGAAGATGTTGTCCAGCTTCTGGGTCCAGCCCGACTGGGCGGCGAACAGGAAGGCGACATAGATCAGGATCAGAATCAGGTCGCCGGATAGGCCGCTGACCGAATTGGCGATGGTGGCGAAGAAGCGCTCGCCGCGCTCGTTGAACAGAAGCTGGGTCAGGGTCGGTGAATCGCTCATGCCGACGACCCGGTAGGCGTCCGAAATAAGGCCGTTGATCTTGGTCTCATAGTCGTCCGAATGGCGTCCGAATTCGCCGACTCCGTTGGCCATCAGCGCAATGAAGCCGACAAAGCCGCCGGTCACGAGCAGCACGGCAATCAGCCGCGCCGCCTGCAGCCGGACCTGGGGCGCGGCGTTGTTGATCGCCGTCGCGAAGCCCTCGATGATCAGGAACAGGAAGACGGCCATTGCGAACGTGGCCAGGATGTCACGGCCGAGATACAGGATGGCGATGATCACGCCGGTGGCGATGATCCAGGTTCCGACCTTGGCTGAGCGGTCCATTCGGGTGAGTCTCCGGGAGAAGGCCTACAAGTGACGGCCGCCGCAGGCCCGGTCAAGCGCGCGCAGCGGGTCATGCAGCTTGCCGAATCCGGGCAAATCACTAGCCTGATGCGCTGGAGTTCAGAATGAAGGGCCGAGAATGACCGATACGATTTTCCTGGGCGGCGCCGATGCGAACGGCACCGGACATCCTGATGCGGCCCAGTCACTGATCCTGAAAGTGGCCAACCGGCACGGTCTGGTCGCCGGGGCGACCGGCACCGGCAAGACGGTGACGCTGCAGATCATGGCGCAGGCCTTCTCGGATGCCGGCGTGCCGGTCTTCGCGGCCGACGTGAAGGGCGACCTTTCGGGCATCTGCATGCCTGGCAGCGAGACCCACAAGGCGCATGCGAGCCTGACCGCCCGCGCCGAATCCATCGGCATGGGCGAGCTGAAGTATGTAGGCGCGCCGACGATCTTCTGGGACGTGTTCGGTGAGAACGGCCATCCGATCCGGGCGACGATTTCGGAGATGGGTCCCCTGCTCCTCTCGCGCCTGATGGGGCTGACGGATGTGCAGGAAGGCGTGCTCAACATCGCGTTCCAGTATGCAGACGATAACGGCCTGTTGCTTCTGGACCTCAAGGACCTGCGCAAGCTGCTGGTGAGCCTCGGCGATGATACGCTGCGCACCGAAATCAGCCGCAAGTATGGCAATGTGGCGCCGGCGTCGCTCTCGGCGGTGCAGCGCGAATTGCTGGTGCTGGAACGCGGCGGGGCCGAACGTTTCTTCGGCGAGCCGGCGCTGGAGCTGGCCGATTTCATGCGCACGACAACGGACGGGCGCGGCTACATCAATATTCTCGACGCGCGCAAGCTGATCAATTCGCCGAAACTCTATTCGACCTTCCTGCTCTGGCTCTTGTCGGAACTTTTCGAAGAGCTGCCCGAGATCGGCGATCCGGACAAACCGCGCCTCGTGTTCTTCTTCGATGAGGCGCACCTGTTGTTTGCCGATGCGCCGCCGGCGCTCATGCAGAAGGTTGAACAGGTCGTCCGCCTGATCCGGTCAAAAGGGGTCGGCGTGTACTTTGTCACGCAGAACCCGCGCGATCTGCCGGAAAGCGTGCTCGCTCAGCTCGGCAACCGGCTGCAGCATGCGCTGCGCGCCTATACGCCGACCGAGCAGAAGGCGGTGAAATCCGCCGCCGCATCGTTCCGCGCGAACCCGGCCTTCAAGACCGAGGCGGCGATCACCGAAATGGGCGTCGGCGAGGCGCTGGTCTCGACGCTGGAAGCCAAGGGCGCGCCGACCATGGTGCAGAAGACGCTGATACGGCCACCTTCGTCGCGGCTCGGGCCGGCGAGTGATCCCGAGCGCGCCGAGATCCAGAAGGCAAGCCCGGTGCTCGGCAAGTATGACAAGACCATCGACCGGGAGTCGGCCTACGAGATCCTGTCGAAGCGCGAGGAGGTCGCCGCGAAGGAGGCCGAAAGGCTGGCGAAGCTGGAAGCGAAGGAGAAGGAGGCCGCTGCCAAGGCGAAAGCCAAGGGCAAGACGCCGGCCCGTTCGCGCCGGATGACGGCCGGCGAACGCGCCGCCAACAATGCGGCCAGCACGGCGAGCCGCGAGATCACG
>JBGTKN010000427.1:0-4045 GCA_041744615.1 Hyphomonas sp.
GTGACACCTTGACCCCTCCGCCTACTGAAGAAGAAATTATCGCCCATTTCCGGGAGCAGGCCGTGTTCTGCGCCGGGCTCGGGTCGCCCTTCATGGAGCAGCTCTGCGAAGTGATGGCCGATGACATCGAGGCAGGCGGGCCCGTGGCGGCGCTGACAGCGGACTGGCCCACCAATCCGAGACGGGACGCCTTGTCGCTGCGGGTTGCAGGCTACCTGCATCACAGCGTGTTGGCCGGCGCGGCAACAGATCTGGCTGCAGTCTATCCCGCACAGGACAAGGCGTGGACAATGGACAAGGTTTGGCCGCTGGCCCAGGACTGGCTTGCGGCCACAGATCGGAACGCGCGCACGTTTCTAGAATCTCCTCCGCAAACGAACGAAGTTCGCCGTTCGGTTGCCCTGCTTCCAGGTTTCCTGAAGCTGGCGGCGCGGTTTCCGATGCCGATGCATCTTCTGGAACTCGGTGCCAGCGCCGGGTTGAACCAGAACTGGGACCGGTTCGGCTATCGCACGGCCAGCTGGTCTCTGCCGGGTACGAGCAGAGTCGTGATTGATACCGACTGGAAAGCTCCGCCGCCGGAGCATTTTGAGGGGCAGCCGCAGGTCGCTTCACGCGCGGCCTGCGACCAGAACCCGATTGACGTGTCCGCACCGGCAACCGCGCTGCGTCTCAAATCTTATGTCTGGCCGGACCAGCCTGAACGCCTCGCCCGGCTCGACGCGGCGATTACGCTCGCACTCGAGACCGGCGTGAAGGTGGACAAGGCTGACGCCGCAGACTGGCTGAAGACGAAACTGGCGGCTCGGCCGGTAGCGGGCCTGACGGTGATCTTCCACTCGGTGTTCCTGCAGTATCCGCCCGCAGAGGTTCGCCGGGCGCTGCTTGCCATGATGGAAGAGGCAGGGGCGGAAGCCACGCCCGCGCGGCCGCTGGCCTGGCTGTGTTTCGAGCCGGGCGCCTTTTTCCAGCGGCCGGACCAGACCGGCATCGATCCGAACGATTTCATCACTTACCTCAAGGTCTGGCCCGGCGGCGAAGAGCAACGGCTGCTGCGGTCGGACGGCCACGTCACCCGCGTCTCTGCAACCTGACCTCGATTCGTGCGTTGAATTGATGGGTCCCCTCCCACCAGATTTGGGTTAGGATGGGACGACTGCAAACGGGGCGGCACATGACGGACTATTATGAACTGCCGCCGCCCGAGAAGAAGCGCAGTCTTGCCTGGCTCTATCTTCTCCTCCTGCTATTGTTCCTTCTGGGACTCTGGGCGACCTGGTGGTCGTTGCGCCTGAAACCGGGCGAGATTGGCGAAGACCCGGCTCTGACGTCGGCTGCGCTGCCCGCTGCGCCGATGGTGCGCGTGGAGCCCCCGGTGACTGCGCTCTTACCCGAACCGGAAACACCAGCAGAGATCGCGCCAGAGCCAACCGTTATCGAGACCGCAACAGAGGCGGAGCCGGAACCGCCGCCGCCGCTCTTCTCCGACGTCCGCTGGCGCGAAACGGCGCGCTTCACGGGGATCGACGCCTCAGGCCGCAGCGCAGAGTTCACCGCCTACGTCCTCGTCGGTGACGAGACCTGGAGCTTTGCCCGCGCCGACGCAATTTTCGCGGCTGGCCTCAGTGAGCCGGTCGAGACTGCCTTCGACAAGCTCGAACTGGGCGCCGGCATCTGTAGCCTGACGCGTGTGATCGCGGTCGGCGCGGCCTCGGTCGAAGGGACCTCGGAGCGTAATACCTTCCTGTCGCATACACGCGGGCATGCCTTGCGCGCCGCTATCGGAGCAAACCTGCCCTGCGAAATCGGCGCCCTGCCGACAAGCGTGCTGGACCTCGGGTATAGCCGGGCAAAAGTCTCTTGCTCCGAAGGCGAAGCGGTGTGTCCTGACCTCTCAGCGCCGCAGCGGCCCATCGCGATGATCCTGGCTGACGCGGACGATCCGGAGACGGATATCAGCGCTGCCCTGCAAACCGGGATTGCGGCGCATGAGGCCACAGGCGCGGACGTCCTGCCTGGGGTGAAGGTTTCCGACTATTCGGCCTTCGACCTGCGCTGAAAGTCCGGCCCCTATTCGGCGGCGCCACTGACGTACCGGACGAGCTCTTCCGTCAGATCACGGACGGCCTTGTCGGCCTTGGGGCCATACTGGTTGGTGTTGACGATGATGACGGCCCCGTGATCGGGCACCAAAACAACCTGCGACAGCCAGATCGTGTTCGACCCGGCATGCATGTAGACGCGGCCGGCATCCGCGCGCACAGCCGTGCCCCAGCCAAGCCCATAACCTGAGCTGTCATCGGGATAGGGCGCCAGCAGCTTGGCGCGCATCGGTTTTGGCAAGGCCTGCGGGCCATCGAGGAAAGACAGGAGGAGCAGCGCGTGTCCGCGCAGACTGTAATGTGCCGTGCCGGCTGGACCGAGGGCAGCCGGGTTGTCCGCGCCGGTGCCGCGCCCCTGCGCCTTGACGCCGATACCGAAGAGGCCGGGGGCATGCCCCTCGATGCCGGCCGGCGGCGGCCCGAACCCGAAGCCCAGAGCGGCGCCGGCAGGCGCTTTGCCGATGACGAATTCGCGCATCAGAAGTTCGTAACTTTTGCCTTTCAAGGACGGTGTGTCCGCAGACAGACGTTCAATCGCCGCACCTGCGATTATGTAGCCGAGGTTCGAATATGTGAAGTCGCCCTGCTTTCCGGCCGGCGGCGCTGACAGAACGGTGCGGGCGAGATCGGCGCGCTGCACAGGCAGGGCCAGCTTGCTGGCCTTGCTGCGCAGCATCCATACCATCGATGCATTCGGCGCGGCACCGGAGCGATGCGAGAGGAGGTCTTCGATCGTGACCTTGCGCCAGCCTGCATCCATTTCTGGGTCCAGTGCCGGGAAAAGCTGCGGCAGGGTTGCGCCCCATTCGGCATGCCCGGCTTCGACGAGGCGTGCATAGAGCAGCGCCGTCAGCATCTTTGTGTTTGAGCCGATATGCCAGGAATCGACCGGTTGGACGGGGTCGGCGCGTCCGCTAGAGCGTTGACCGGAGACGGCCAGCGCAGTTACGCCGTCCTCCGAAGTTGCGACCACAGCGCCAAGCGCCACAAGACCTGCTTGCGTCCGTATCCGGTCGACTTCCGCCTGAAGGTCCAGTTTCGATGTTTCCGAAAAGGCTGGCGCGGCGAGGATGGTCAGCGCCGCGAGGAAGGATGCGATCCAGCGGGCCCGCATGCGCTCAGTCCGTGACCTTGGTGGTCTGGCGCACGAGGCCGAGCGGCAAGGCTGTCGTGCGCTTGGCGACACGGATGACGATCCGCGACTGGACGTCCGAGACCAGCTTGGAGCCAAGCAGCTTGTCACGCAGGAAATTGTCATAGGCGTGCATGTCGGTCGTCACGATGTGCAGCATATAGTCGACTGCGCCGGTCACCGTCATGCATTCGATCACCTCTGGCCAGCCCTGGACCATCGCCTCGAAGGTTTCGAGATTTTCGCGGCTGGGCAGGGACAGCTTGGCGCTGGCTATGACTTCGAAGTCGAGCCCGAGCGCATGATTGTTGATCAGCGTGACCCGGCCGAGGATGAAACCGGCCTCTTCCATACGCTTGATCCGCCGCCAGCAGGGCGACGAGGACAGGCCCACGCGCTCGGCGATCTCAGCGACGGACAGGCTCGCGTCATTCTGGATGAGATCCAGGATGCGGGCATCAACACTATCTAATTCTTGGGACAATCTTCCGCCAATCCAATAGTTCGTGGAAATTTATTGCTCAAAATAGCAAAACTTGCGCAAGTTAGGCAAGCATTTTCACGCGATTCAGCCAATAATCTACCGGGGCAGGAATCGAGGACACGCGTTCATGAAACACCGCGAAGTAACGCTGGACGACAAATACGATCTTGTCGAGGGCAAGGCTTACATGACCGGCATCCAGGCGCTGGTGCGCCTGCCGCTTGATCGCAAGCGGATGGACCGGGCTGCCGGGCACAATACGGGCGGTTTCATCTCCGGTTATCGCGGCTCGCCGCTCGGCGGATATGACCAGCAGCTGCGTGCGGT
>JBGTKN010000428.1:0-3080 GCA_041744615.1 Hyphomonas sp.
CGACGCCCGCGCGGCGGCCCTGATCGCCATCGCCGCCCCAGCTCACAAGGACACGCTCGCGAGCGCCTGGGACGAAATGCGCCGCAAACTGTAAACCCGGCTTGTGCAACAAAACCCGCCCCATGCCGAAACAAATCCCGCATACGTATCAAGCGCCTGAAAGATTCTTCCGGATGCCTTGCGCCACACCCCTGCAGCCAGGGTTTTACTCAGCCTCACCCGAACCCCTTAGCAAGGCCCGATAGAGGCCGAAGGCCGAAATCCGACACCCCCGAGAGAAGGCGAGAATCAAACAATGCAATGTGATAAAAGATGAGAACCCGTGAGAACGGATGAGACCGAATCGCCATCCAAAGTGCAAGGATTGCGATGGAATCGCGCCGCCTGGACAGCCAAAAAGCCAGACTTGCGACTACAGCAAACACGCCGCCGGCAAAATAAACCCCATCCCGTTCAGGCCGTTACGAAAGGAACCCCAATCCTTACGCAACACCTCCGCCCAAGGATTCATGCAGAAGACTGCCTTTGGAGCTGAATCGTCACATCCAGAGGAAGCAGATCAGATATTCAGCTGCGACTGGGTCGTCAGCGCCACCAGCTTGCCATTTGCCGTCTCGATCCGCGTCTGCCAGACTTGCAGCCTGCGTCCGACACTCACCGGCTCCGCGGTCGCCGTCAGCACAGTCCCCACCGGCGCACCGGAAATAAGGTTCGTCTTGCTCTCGGTCGTCGTCGTGCCCTTCGCGCCTTCCGGCAAGTTGAGGAAGGCGCCAATCGCACCCGCGCAATCGGCGAGCGTCATGAGAAAGCCGCCATGGGCAATGCCGCCCGCCGTACAGTGATCGGCGCCCACGGTAACCGTTGCGCAGACACATCCCTTCTCGGCGCGCACGAACTTCAGGCCGACAAGCTTTGCGAAAGGCATGGACGCCGCAAAGGCATCGAGGGCCGTCTGGCTCATCTCTGCTCCGTCTCCTTCAGCATACTGAGGTCATACCCGGCCGCCACCGCCGCCGCGTCCAGCTCGGCCCGCACTTCCGGCGTGACCCTCGGCGTGCGCGAGAGCATCCAGAGAAAGCGCCCGGAGGGCTCGCCGATCAACGCATGCTGATAGGCTTCGTCCAGATGGATGATCCAGTAATTGCCGCGCCCCGCCGGCAGCGGAATGGGCGCAAAGTTCACGGCGATGCGGGCTCCGTTGGAGCCGTCCATGACGCGGGCAACCGCCTCGGCCGAGCGCGGCTCGCCGTCCTTGGTGCCGAAGCGGCAGGTATTGACCACATCGACGCGGCCATCCGCGCGCAGCGCGTATTCGGCGGTCGTGCCCTCGCAATCCTTCTGGAAACTCGTCGGATAGCGCGCAATCTCGTACCAGAGGCCCATGTAGCTTTCGACATCCACCGACGCGACCGCCTCCAGCGGCGACGCATCCTTGGCCCGGCCCGAAGGCCCGGCCATACAGGCGGCAAGGGCAAGGGATGCGGCGGCGATCGTCAGGAGACGGTACATCAGGCGGGATTCCTTTTTATGAGCTGCTTGGCTATAATAATCCTCTGCAGCTCATTGGTTCCCTCCCCGATGCAGAGAAGCGGTGCGTCGCGGTAAAGGCGCTCGAGCACGTACTCGGTCGAATAGCCATATCCTCCATGGATCCGCATCGCTTCGGTGGCGACTTCCAGCGCCGTCTCGGAGGCAAACCACTTGGCCATGCCGGCTTCCATGTCGACGCGTTCACCCGAATCATAGGCCCGCGCCGCGTCCTCGACGAGCAGCTCCGCCGCACGGGTCTTCGCCGCCATTTCTCCGAGCTTCAGCTGGATTGCCTGATGTTCGCAGATCGGCTTGCCCATCGTCTTGCGGACCTGCGAATATGCCACGGACTCGCGCAACGCCCGGCGTGCAATGCCAACGCCTCGTGCCGCGATGTTGATCCGGCCAAGCTCCAGCCCGCCGGTCGCCATGTAGAAGCCCTCGCCTTCCTTGCCACCGACGAGGCAGAGACTGGCATCGCATTCATAATCCTCGAAAATGAACTCGCCCGAATCGATGCCCTTGTAGCCGAGCTTGCCGAGCTTCTTGCCGTTTCGGATGCCCTTGAGCGGTTTGCGCGTCTGCGGATCAATCTTCGGTACGATGAGCATCGACATGCCGCGGTGACGCGGCTGTGCATCCGGATCGGTCTTCACCAGCAGCGCGACGCAATGGCCTTCGATTGCGTTCGAGATCCAGGTCTTTGTTCCGTTCACGACGTATTTATCGCCCTTGCGCCTGGCCACCGTGCGGATGCCCTGAAGGTCGCTGCCGGCATCCGGCTCCGTCAGGCCCAGTCCGCCGCGCATCTCGCCGCTGGCAAACTTAGGAAGCCAGTAGGCCTTCTGCGCGTCGGTGCCGAACTTCTGCACGATGATCGCCATCATCATGTGCGTGTTGAAGATGCCGGTCAGGCTCATCCACTCCTCGGAGATCAGCGAAACGATGCGCGTGTACGTCGTCGCCGACAGGCCGAGCCCGCCATAGTCCGGATGCACCAGCGCGCCGAACAGGCCGAGCTCGGTCATGTCCGCGACCAGCTCGGCCGGCCATTCATTTTCATGCTCCAGCTTCAGCGCGACGGGCGCGACCTTCGTCTTGATCCACTTCGAGATCGCCTCGAGCATCTGGCGCTCGTCGGCTTCGGAATGCACAATCGTGTCGGCCATGGCCTCAGTCCTTCATTATCGTCCGCAGACGTATCAATTCGTGCGCACGCTGGCGAGCAGTCGCTCGGCGGCAAGAATCACCGGCCGATCGATCATCTTGCCCTTGTGCAGCGCTACCCCGCCGCCCGCCGCGTTCATTGCAGCGACAATTGCGCGGGCCTCTGCGATGTCGACCTCGGTCGGCGTGTAGGCTGCATTGACGGCCTCGATCTGAGAAGGATGGATGCAGGCGCGCCCCGAAAAACCCATCGCCTTCGCCTTGCGCGTTGACACGGCGAGACCGTCCGTATCCGCCGTATCCAGATACGGTACGTCATAGGCGGGCACGCCCGCAGCCCCGCAGGCGGCCGCGATGGTGCCGCGCGCGGTGAGCATCGCGTC
>JBGTKN010000429.1:0-3457 GCA_041744615.1 Hyphomonas sp.
TCTTTACATCGGGACTCCGGAGCGTAGCGCAGTCTGGTAGCGCATCTGGTTTGGGACCAGAGGGTCGGAGGTTCGAATCCTCTCGCTCCGACCAAAGTTTCAGGGACGTTCTAGAAGCGGCAGGACCATGGAAGCGCGGATCTACAAACCGGCTAAAAGTGCCATGCAATCAGGGCGTGGAAACACGAAAGACTGGGTGCTCGAGTTTGTGAACCCCGCCGCTCGGCGCCGCGTTGACCCCCTAATGGGCTGGACCGGCATCGATGACATGTCCGGCCAGGTCCGCCTCCACTTCGAAACGCGCGAGCAGGCCATCGCCTATGCCGAGCGCGAAGGCCTGACCTTTCGCGTTGAGGAAGCGCGCGAAAGAAAGCGCCTGATCAAGTCCTACTCGGAAAACTTCTCGGCGGCGCGCAAACAGCCGTGGACACACTGAAGTCCCCCGCGCTACTCCGGGCTCACGACTCCGTAGCTCAGCTGGATAGAGCGCTCGCCTTCTAAGCGAGTGGTCGCAGGTTCAAATCCTGCCGGGGTCGCCACTTCCCCTAGAATTTGAAGCCCCCCGACACCAGCCGGTCATACCGCCCCTGTGTCATCGGCACGTACGCCGCCTCTTCGGGATCGAGCATCCATAGCGGCTCATCCACCTTGTCCGGATCGAACCCGTCGGCCACCAGTTCGACCTTGCGGTACTTGAAAGTCCCTGTCGTCTCGGCTTCCGGCTGCACACGGATGAAGATCGGAACGGCGTAGCTGGGCAGTTTCTCCGCGAGCGACTTGTACAGCCCCGCAAAGTTCACGTCTCCCTCGGTGGTGATCGCCGCCATGCCGGCCTTGCCGTCCGTACCCGGAATATGCACGCCGTAGACATTCGCCGTCTTGACGCCGTCCACCCGCGACAGGGCCTCGCCCACTTCATTGGTCGAGACGTTCTCGCCCTTCCAGCGATAGGTATCGCCGATCCGGTCAACGAAATAGATGTAGCCGTCCTTGTCCATCCGTAGCAGGTCACCCGTGCGGAACCAGAGGTCGCCTTTTGCGAACACATCCCGCAGCAGCTTCTTTTCGGTGGCTTTCTGGTCGTTATAGCCTTCGAAACGCTGGCGCACGTCCTCGCCGATCAGCCCCAGCGCCTCGCCCGCCTCGTCCACATCCGCGCGGATACACAGCCCGTCTGGCCCGCGCACCGGCTGCTCGGTCTCGATGTCGAACTTGACGAACGCGATGTTCGCGAACTGCGACTTCAGCCAGCCCGGAATACGCCCCACCGCGCCCACCTTGCCGTCAAAGTTGAGGAAGCTGACATTCCCCTCGGTCGACCCATAGAATTCGCACAGGTGCGGGATGTTGAACCGGTCAAGGAATGACTGCCACACTTCCGGCCGAAGCCCGTTTCCGAATCCCGTCCGTATACGGTGCGACCGCTCCTTTGGATGCGGCGGCGAATTCAGAAGGTAGCGGCACAGCTCGCCGATATACACGATCGCGGTCGCCTGCTCGGCCACGGCGTCATCCCAGAATGCGCTTGCCGAGAACTTTCGCCGGATGATCGCGGTGGCGCCTGTCATCAGAGCCTGGCCGATGCCGCACAATCCGCCCGTGCCGTGATACAGCGGCAACGTGATATAGATCTTGTCTTTCGGCGTGATCCGGCACGGCGCAATGAAGCTGCGCATCATCCCCTGCGTGCGCGCCTGCGTGAGGCGCGCGGCCTTCGGCAGACCCGTCGTTCCGGACGTATAGACATAGAGACAGAGATCCTTGCCAAGCAGACCTGCCCGCGCTGACCGGTCCGGCCGTTTTTCCGAGAACGCGTCAAGCGCCCCGCCAAGATTTGCGCCAAACTGGCCGCCAAGCGACCAGACCGGCGGCGCGCCTGCAATCAGGCTCATGGCGCCGCGGATCGCGTCGTCCTGCTCCGCCCCGGTGACGATCAGCTTCGCCTCCGCGATGTTCACGCAGTGCGCCAGCGCCTCGCCTTCGAGATTGTGATTGATCAGTGCCGTGACGAGTCCGGCCTTCGCAAAGCCGGCCCAGGCTGCGACATATTCGGGCCGGTTCTCCATGTAGAGGGCAATGCAATCGCCCTTCTTCAGCCCCTGGGCGACTGCCCAGTTGGCAAACCTGCATGCCAGCGCATCGAACTCGCCATAGGTCGTCGACTTACCCTCGAACCGAAAGGCAATGTTGTCCCGGTGAGCATCCACAGCCCGCTCGAAATCATCGGCTACCAGGAAGTCCGAATCCGGCGAGATATCGCCTGTCCATTTCTTGAGGAGTTGCGCGTCCTGGAAAAACCTGAACTCGCGCAGGAGAATGGCAAATGGATTCATGTTCGGCGTCTCCGGCCTTCGAGCGTCGTAGAAAAACGGCAGATTGGATGAGCCAAGACAAAGGGGTTTCGGCTGGCTTGTCAAAGAAAACCGGCGTGATCGGGCGATTGCCTTCCCCCGCGTGACGTCATATTGCTGCGCCGCACAACAAGAATGAGGAGCCGCACATGGCGACCGATCCCGTAGGCGACCTGCTGACCCTGCTCGACATTGAGCGCCTGGAACTGGACCTGTTCCGCGGCCAGAGCCCGGACGAAGAGGAAAGCCAGCGCGTCTTCGGCGGCCAGGTCATCGCCCAGGCCCTCGTTGCCGCCTACCGCACCGTGCCGGACGACCGCACCTGCCACTCACTCCATGGCTATTTCATCCGCCCGGGCGACCCGAAAGTCCCGATTATCTACCAGGTCGATCATTCCCGTGACGGCGGCAGTTTCACCACCCGCCGCGTCGTTGCCATCCAGCACGGCAAGCAGATCTTCAACCTCGCCGCCAGCTTCCATGTCGCCGAGGAATCCTGGCACCACCAGCACGAGATGCCGAGCGTCATCGGGCCGGAAGAGGTCGAGGACCGCGCCGAATGGCGCAAGCGCTTCGCCGAAAAACTGCCCGAGCGCCACCGAGGCCATTTCCTCCGTCCCCGTCCCATCGAGATGCGCGAGATCGCCCCGCTGCATCCGCTGAAACCTGCCATCGCCAGCGACCAGCATGACCTCTGGTTCCGCGTCGCGCGTCCCATCGACGAGGCGCCCTGGCTGCACCATTGCCTCCTCGCCTATGCCTCCGACATGGCCCTCCTCGGCACCGGCAACCGCCCGCACGGCGTCTCCTGGATGACCGGCGAGCTGATGTCGGCGAGCCTCGACCACGCGATGTGGTTCCACGCCCCGCTGAAGTTCGACGACTGGCACCTCTACTCGATGGACAGCCCCTATGCCGGCGGCGGACGCAGCTTCAACCGCGGCAAGGTCTTCGACGCGAGCGGCAACCTCGTCGCCTCCGTCGCCCAGGAAGGTCTTATGCGCAAGGTCATCCGCAAACCAAAAGACATCTGACCCAGGCTGGCGCGGCAACCCGCCCGCCTTTGGTTTTGCGTCCTAAGTCACAGACCCGTAATCTGCGCCCGC
>JBGTKN010000430.1:0-5437 GCA_041744615.1 Hyphomonas sp.
ACTGTAGCCGCTGCGCCAGTTTGCGCGGCCCAGACCAATGAGCCTGGCGGCAAGTTGCTGCTGACCCGCGGCATCTCCAGCCTTGAAGGGGCGGGCGGCGGCGCCCTGACCCCCTGGGCGCTGATCACCGGCGACGAAACCGATCGCGGCATCGGCGCGAGCGCACATTACAGCTACGTGACGCTCGAGGATTTCGGCATCGAAAGCCTTGGCGGCGCGGTCGGTTTCTATGACCGGTTCGAGGTCTCGTATTCGCGTATGACATTCGACACCCGCGAGGCCGGCGCCGCGCTCGGCCTCGGCGAGGGGTTCGAGTTTGCGCAGGATATCTGGGGCGCGAAGCTGCGCGTCGCGGGCGACGCTGTGTACGGACAGGACACCTGGCTGCCGCAGATTGCAATCGGCGCCGAATTCAAACGCTCCAACCGGGATGGCCTTGTACAGGCGCTCGGCGCCGCAGATCATGAAGGCGTGGATGTCTATGCCTCGGCCACCAAGATCTTCCTTTCCGAAAGTCTGCTGGCGAATGCCACACTGCGCTATACCAAGGCGCACCAGACCGGCCTGCTCGGATTTGGCGAGGACGCGAGCATCCAGCCAGAGTTTTCGCTGGGCTACATGCTGAGCCGGCGCCTGGTAGTGGGCGGGGAATACCGTTTCAAGCCGGACGACCTGGCCTTTGCCACCGAGGACGATTTCTTCGACCTGTTCGGCGCCTACGCCGTCAATCCAAACCTCACCCTCACGGCGGGCTATGCCGACCTCGGCTCCGTCGCTCTGTTCGACAAACAGCGCGGCCTCTATCTCAGCGCCCAGATCGGATTCTGATCGATGACCAAGACAGCCCTGATGCTTGCCGCCCTGATCCTGCCCGCCGGTCTTGTCTTCGCCGGGCCGCCCCCGGGCGAGTTGCCGGTTGATCCCTACGAGATCAGCAATGACAATGCCGGCGCCGACCCCTTCGAGGGCTCGGCCTTGTTCGAGGCGTTCAACGGCGAGGCAGGGATTTCGCGCATCGTTGACGACATGCTCGAGCGTAACCTCACCGATCCGCGCATCCAGGATATCTTCGCCGCGTCCGATCTGGTGCGCCTGCGCCGAACGCTGAAGGAGCAGTTCTGCTACATCCTGGCGGGGCCATGCGACTATACCGGCATGGATATGAAATCCTCCCATGCCGATCACGGCATCACCAACCGCGAGTTTAATGCCCTCGTCGAGAACCTGCAGCTCGCCATGAATACCGAGGGCGTGCCGTTCCGGGCGCAGAACAAGCTTCTGGCGAAACTCGCACCGATGCAACGGGACGTGGTGACACGCTAGGCGGCCCAGCAGCCTGAAAGCATTCTGAAATTGAGGCCGGACTGCCACACCGGCGGGCTGGCCCGGTTTTTTTGGCCGCAATCCCCGCTTGTCGGTTGTTCTTGCCCGGCCGAGGCTCCAAATGAACTCTATAACCACAATCCAGCATTTTTGCCCGGGGCCGAATGGATTCGACCAACCAGCTGATCTTCTTTTGCGGGCTCCTGCTGTGTGCGGCGATCTTCGCGAGCTTCCTGTCGCGCCGCATCGGGGCGCCCTTGCTGGTTACCTTTCTTGTCGTCGGCATCCTGTTCGGTGAGGACGGCCCCGGCGGCATTGTCTTCAATGACGTGCCGCTGAGCTATCTTGCCTGCTCCTTCGCCCTCGCAATTATCCTCTATGATGGCGGTATCCACACGCCGATGAAGAATTTCCGGCAAGCGCTGCGCCCGGCCGTGGTCCTCGCGAGTGTCGGCGTGCTGGTGACCGCCTCGATCGTCGCGCTGAGCATGTGGGCCTTCCTCGGCACCGATCCGCTTTACGCGCTGCTGCTCGGCTCACTCGTTGCCTCGACCGACGCGGCGGCGGTGTTCCTGCTGCTGCGCCAGCAGGGCATCAAGCTGAAGCCGGAAGTCGCCAACACGCTGGAGGTGGAATCCGGCGTCAACGATCCGATGGCGATCTTCCTTGCCCTGACATTCACGGGCCTGATCCTCGCGGGCGGTCTCAGCGCCCTCAGCGAGGCCCCCTGGTCGGTGCCGGCCGGGTTCATCCAGCAGTTCGGTATCGGCGCTGTCCTCGGCGTCGCCGGCGGACGGCTGCTGACCTTCATCTATGACCGGGTCGCGCTCGAACTCGGCCTCAACCCGATCTTTGCGCTGGCCAGCGGCCTCCTGATCTTCGGGGCGACCAACATTCTCGGCGGCTCGGGCTTCCTCGCGGTCTATCTCGCCGGCCTCATCCTCGGCAATCATGCCTACCGGGCCAAGCAGGTTGTGAAACAGTTCATGGACGGCATCGCCTGGCTCGCCCAGCTCGCGATGCTTCTCATTCTCGGCCTGCTTGTCACGCCGACGGAGCTGATCGCCGATGTGCCCGAAGCCTTGCTGATATCCTTCATCCTGATCTTCGTCGCGCGCCCGGCGGCGGTGTTCATCAGCCTCGCTTTCGAAGCCTTCAGCTGGCGCGAAAAGCTGTTCATGTCCTGGGTCGGCCTGCGCGGCGCGATTCCGATCTATCTGGCCATCATTCCGGTCCTGCTCGGCGTGCCCGGTAACTTCTTCAACATTGCCTTTCTCGTCGTGCTGGTCAGCCTTGTGCTGCAAAGTACCTCCGTCGGCCTCGTCGCCAGCTGGCTGAAGATCAGCGCGGTTGAAGACCCCGAACTGGTGGCTGAGATCGCGAACGCCCCGGTCAAGACGGTCTGATTGCCAGCCAGGGCGCGTCCGCCTAGGTTCGGCTCAGGATGGCCCGCGAAGGCCTTGGGGAGGATGTTGCATGCGCTGCTCACGAACGCTGGCGGGTCTCGCCGCGCTCACCGTCATGGTCGGCTGCCGGGCCGTCGAGCACTCGGCGAGCCCCTGGACGACCATTGCCCCCGGCGGAGACGCGCTCTGCGCCAATGGCACGCCGTACCAGTTCCAGGTTCGACCGGCGGATGCCTCGCGCGTGATGATCTTCCTGAACGGCGGCGGCGCCTGCTGGTCCGGTGATCTGTGTGATCCAGCCGGCGGCGCCAATGCCTACACGCCCCTCGCCGGTGTGGACGCCAACAATGCGGCTACCAAGGCGGGCGCTTTCGATGCGGGCAACCGGGAGAACCCGTTCGCCGGCTGGACGCAGGTATTCGTGTCCTATTGCACTGGTGACGCGCATCTCGGCGACCGGGACATGACCTATACGACCAGCGCGGGCAAGCAGCTGACAATCCATCACCGGGGCAAGGCGAATGTCCAGTCGGCCCTCGACTGGGTGTATGCGAACTATCCGGCGCCGGAGCGCGTTTTCGTCGGCGGCGGAAGCGCCGGGGCGATCGCCTCGCCTTTCTATGCCGGTATCGTCGCCGATCATTATCCGCAGGCGGAGATTGTGCAGTTCGGCGGCGGGGCAGGCGGTTACCGCGCCGGCGCCGTGTCCGGCCTGTTGGAGACATGGGGCACTTTCGAGACGATGCCGGACTGGCCGGAACTGGCCGCATTCGACCGGGCGGCGTTCACAACCGAGGACTTCTACCGGGTCACCGCCGCGCGCCATCCGAACATGCGGATGAGCCAGTTCAACAATGTGGATGACGAAGTCCAGCAGATGTTCCTGACCCTGATGGGTGTCAGCGACCCCGTGCGCGGGCTGCTGCAGGCGAATATCGATGACCTCTCCGCCAGCATCCCGGAGTTTCGTGCCTTCTCGGCGCCCGGCACGGGCCATACGTTGCTGCGCTATGATAGTCTGTACACGGCCAGAACCGGCGGCGTGCGGGCAGTGGACTGGGTGCGGGGGCTCGCTGAGGGGCGGGAGGTGGAGAGCGTGAGCTGCGCGGTTGAGGGATGTGACTAACCCAGCCGCTCCAGCACTTTTGCGCGTCCGATCAGCGCCAGCACCGCGCCCATTTCGGGGCCGTGTTCCATTCCGGTCAGGGCCTTGCGCAGCGGCATGAAGAGGGTCTTGCCCTTACGGCCGGTGGCCGCTTTCAGGGCGTTCGTCCATTCGCTCCAGCTCGCGTCGGTGAGTTCGCCCGCCGGCAGGTGGGCGCCCGCGCCGGCAATGAAGTCCTTGTCCTCGTCGGCGACCACCGCGTCGGCTTTTCCGAAGATGATCTCGACCCAGTTTTTCGCGTCGCTGACACGCGCGCAGTTCTGGCGCACGGCCAGCCAGAAGGCTTCGTTCTCCGCCCGCGGGTCAATAGCTTTCAGGCGTGCTTGCGCCTCGGCGAAGGGCATGGCGTGGACGAGCGCGGCGTTGAGGTTCTCGAGGTCCGTCTCGTCAAACCGTGCAGGGGCCCGGCCGATCTTGGAGAAGGCGAACTCGGCGGCCAGTTCCGCCAGCGAACTGCGCGGCTCGATATTGTCCGAAGTGCCAAGCTTGGCGAGATGGCTGCATATCGACATCGCCTCGATGCCCCGTTCGCGCAGCTGGCCCACCGAGAGCGAACCGATCCGCTTCGACAGGGCCGACCCGTCGGCGCCGACCAGCAGCGGCATGTGCGCCATCTCGGGCGCCTTGCCGCCGAGGGCCAGGAAGATCTCGATCTGCGCGCCCGAGTTCGTCACATGGTCTTCGCCGCGCACGACATGCGTGATGTTCGCCTCGATATCATCGACCACCGAGGGAAGGGTGTAGAGATAGCTGCCATCTTCGCGGATCAGTACCGGGTCCGAGACCGAGGACGTGTCGATGCTCTGCGGGCCGCGCACGAGGTCATTCCACTCGACGCGCTCGCCCGACAGCTTGAAGCGCCAATGCGGCTTCAGTCCCGAGGCTTCGAGTTTCACGCGGTCCGCGTCGGTCAGGTTCAGCGCCGCACGGTCATAGACCGGCGGGCGGCCGCGCGACTGGGCGATCTTGCGTTTGACGTCGAGTTCCTCGGCCGTCTCATAGGCCGGATAGAGCAGGCCCATTGCGCGCAGCTTGTCGGCAGCCTTGTCGTAGAGGCCGAAGCGGTCTGACTGGTTGAATGTGTCCGCCCATACGAGGCCGAGCCAGGTGAGGTCTTCCTTGAGGACGGCCTCGTTTTCTTTGGTCGAGCGCTCAAGGTCTGTATCATCGATCCGCAAGATGAACTTGCCGCCCTGGCCTTGCGAAAACAGCCAGTTGACGAGCGCCGTGCGCACGTTGCCGACATGCAGGCGGCCAGTGGGCGAGGGGGCGAATCGGACAATCGGGGCGGTCATGGCGGCAGGGCCTTCCAAGCTTGGAAAGGCGCTTTCGACATCAAATCGGAACAAAAGCCAAGCGCTTCGGCCACATTCTTGCTATTGTTTTGTTTCACGAGCATCTACCTAGACGCAAAATCCGGGAGAGGGTGATGAGATTCGGCTGGGTGATGGCTGGCGCGCTGCTTCTGGCGGCGTGCGGACAGAAGGAGGCCGGTTCGCCAGAGGCCGGGGCCAGAGGCGCCGTCCCGTCTGCGGCAACCGCC
>JBGTKN010000431.1:0-4979 GCA_041744615.1 Hyphomonas sp.
GACGCGCACAAGGAACGGTATGTCCAGAAAGCCCTGATGGGCGAGGAAATCTGGTGCCAGCTGTTCTCCGAGCCTTCGGCCGGATCCGACGTGGCAGGCCTCAAGACCAAGGCGGTCAAGGACGGCGATGAGTGGGTGATCAATGGCCAGAAGGTCTGGACCTCCGGCGCCCACTATTCCGATTTCGGCATTGTCCTCGTGCGGACGAACCCCAAGGTTCCGAAGCACAAGGGCCTGACGATGTTCATCATCAACATGAAGCAGAAGGGCGTCGACGTGCGCCCGATCCACCAGGCCTCCGGTGGGCGGGAATTCAACGAGGTCTATTTCACCGACGTGCGCATTCCGGACACGGACCGTCTCGGCGCGGTGGGCGATGGCTGGAAAGTTGCGCTCGTCACGCTGATGAACGAGCGCCTGGCCGTGGGCGGCTCGCCGGGTCCCGACTGGGGCGAGATCATGGCCTATGCCAAGGATGCCGGCAGCATCTCCGACCAGGCCTTCCGCGAGAAACTGGCGGACTGGTATGTCGCCGCGCAGGGTTACAAGCTGACCAAGTTCCGCACGATGACCGCCCTGTCGCGCGGCCAGACGCCGGGGCCGGAAAACTCGATCGGCAAGATCATCACCGCCAACCATCTGCAGGACATCTGCAACTCGGCAATCGAGATGCAGGACCATTTCGGCATCATCACCGAAGCCGAGCGGATGCCGGGCGATGCGATTTTCCAGCAGAGCTTCATGTGGGCGCCGGGCCTGCGCATTGCGGGCGGCACCGACGAGATCCTGAAGAACATCATCGCCGAGCGCGTGCTCGGCCTGCCGCAGGATGTCCGTGTCGACAAGGACCTTGCGTTTGACGAGATGAAAGCGGGCTAGCCTCTTCCTAGGTACGTTTCCGGATACTTCCGGATACACGTCAGGCACATCTTCATGCCGGGATCGCCAAAGCGGGCCCGGCATTTTTCTGGGAGCTCGCCATGTTCAAGACCAATGAAGGCAATCTCGACCGCGGCCTCCGCGTGATCGTGGGCCTCGTGCTGATCAGCCTCGTGTTTGTGGGGCCGCAGACGCCCTGGGGCTGGGTTGGCGCCGTGCCGCTGGCGACCGGCCTGATCGGCTGGTGCCCGCTCTACACGCTGCTCGGCCTCAATACCTGCCCGGTCAAGAAAGGCTAAGGGGAAGACGCGGCGGCGACCGCTTCCTTGTCGGTGGTATCGACAATGAAGGCGGCCAGTTCGCTGACGCAGGCCCGGCCCGCATCGGTGAGGGATTTCGCGCGGGCCGCGTTGGACGTGTCCAGCGCGACCGCCGTTGTCTCCAGCGTCGTCTGCGCCACGACGCCGCGCGTGCGGCCCCGAAGCACGGTGGCATCGAGCCGGCAGCGGGCTGTCTCTCCGTACAGCGTGAACTCGGAAAGGCGCCAGGTCACCTCGAACTGGGTCGGCCCGGAAGAGTTCGACGGCAGGGCGGCAAACTCGCCCTCGCCGCTCAGCGAATCCAGCAGGGCGCCCTGCATCATCTCGGTGGCATTGTCCGTCCACTGAACGCCGCGCACGATCCGCAGCGCGCCGGTCTCGTCTTCGGCGGCGAGGGTGCGGCCGGAAAACAAGCGCGAGGCTTCCGGCTCGCGGATGGTAACGGTCGCGTTCAGCCGGTGCATCGGCTCCATCGGACCTATCCGGTAATATGCCTCCGGGGCGTCCGGCTGTTTCAGTACGTTGACGCAGCCAGCAAGGCTGGCCAGCGCTGCCGACAAGATCAGGGTCCGGATCATCGCCGCTTCTCCTCATAAGGCAGGGGTTCGCCGACGACGAAGCCTTGCGGGTTGCGTTCAATTTCGCGCACGGTGCGGTCAAGCCGGTTGATCAGGACGCGCAGGTCCTGGCTGGCGGCGGTGGTGTTCTCGAATGTGGCGGCGGCCGGGCCTTCCATGACGGCGGTCGCGGCGGCAACCGCGCGCTGGCTCTCAGTCAGGATTCCGGTGGCCGCCACGGCGACCGACCGGAAATCGGCAACCATCGTTTTGACATCGGCCCCGAGCTCATCGAGGCTGCTTTCGGCATCGACCCCGACCGTCTGCCATTCGCGCGAAGCTGCCTCGAAGGCGACCGACGCTGCGGAGACATCCTTCAGCGTCGCCGAGGCTTCTCCGATCAGACCATCATCAGACGCGAGCTTGGTCGTGATCGTCTCGAGATTGCGGATCGAGGTGCTCATCGAGGCGATGTTCTCGTCCGTGAGGATACGGTTGATTCCGTCGAAGGTGAGGTTGGCGCGGCCGAGCGCCTGTGCCCCGCCGGCCACGATCTGGTCGACCAGCGTGCGCTCCGAGCGGATGACCGGCACCGGCTCGCCGGGCCGACCTTCGAGCGGGTTGCCGGTTCCGGCCGTGAGCTGCACGAAGGTGATGCCGGTGATTCCGGCCAGCTGGATCGAGGCGGTCGAGTCCTCGCGGATCGGTGTCTCTCGCGAGACGCGTATATGGGTGCGCACTTTCGAAGGGTCGGCCTTGTCGATGCGCACGGAGGCCACCTCGCCCACCTTGACGCCGATATAGCGCACCGCCGCGCCCTCCTCGAGCGAGACTGGTCCCTCGAATACGATGTCATAGGCCTTGAAGTCCCGCTGGAACTCGGATTGTCCGAGCCAGAGGACGAAGCCGGCGATGATCGCGGCCGCCACGAGGACGAGCGCGCCGATCAATGCATAATTTGCCCGTGTTTCCATGCTTTTTCTAAGCCTCTTCTTCTGTCATCGGCGCGGCTGCGCGTCCGCGCGGCCCGCTGAAATACTCCTGGATCCAGGGATGTTCGATCTGTCTCAGCTCCGGAATCGTGCCAACCGCCAGCACCTTTTTCTCGCCCAGCACCGCAATCCGGTCGCAGGTGGCGTGCAGCGTATCGACATCATGGGTGACGAGGAAGACTGTCAGGCCCAGCGCACGCTGCAGGGCGCGCACCAGTTCATCGAAAGCTGCGGCGGTGATCGGGTCGAGGCCGGCGGTTGGCTCGTCGAGGAAGAGCAGCTCGGGATCAAGTGCCAGGGCCCGGGCTAGCGCGGCGCGCTTGCGCATGCCGCCGGAGAGATCGGAGGGATATTTGTCGCCGGCGCTGGCGGCGAGGCCTGACAGGCGGATCTTCATGTCGGCGAGGTCGCGCATCAGGGGCCGGCTGAGCAGTGTGTGCTCCTTCATCGGCACCATGACATTCTCGCGAACGGTCAGGTTCGAGAACAGGGCGCCGTCCTGGAACATAATACCCCAGCGGCGTTCTACTTCCGTGCGCTCGTCGCGCGAGAGGGATTCCAGCCGCTGGCCGAACACTTCGACGCTGCCGGCTTCCGGCGGCTTCAGCCCGGTGATTGCGCGCAGCAGAACCGACTTGCCGCAGCCCGACGGGCCGATGATGCCGATGATCTCGCCGCGCAGGATATCAAGGTCGAGATGTTCGAGCACCACGGCCGGTCCATAGGCCACCTTGAGGTCACGTACACGGATGATCGGCTCGGCGCTCATATGCCGAGTTCCATGTAGAAGATCGCGAACATCGCATCGAGCACGATGATGGCGAAGATCGCCTGCACGACGGAGGTCGTGGTGCGGTGGCCGAGGGATTGCACGCTGCCGCCGGTGAGCAGGCCTTGGCGGCAGGCGATCAGCGCGACAACGAGGCCGAAGACCGGCGCCTTCGACATGCCGATCCAGAACTGGTCAATCGGGACCGAATTGCGCAGCCGCTCGATAAATACCGCCGGGTTGATATCCAGCGAAGTCCAGCCGACCACGACGCCGCCGGCGATGCCGGCCAGCGTGGCGACGAAGGCGAGGATCGGGGTCATCACCAGCATCGCCAGCACGCGCGGCGCCACGATCACTTCCATCGGCTTCAGGCCGAGGGTCTGCATCGCGTCGAGTTCCTGGCGCATCTTCATCGTGCCGATCTGCGCGGTGAAGGAGGAGTTGGTCCGGCCTGCCAGCACGATGCCGGTGAGCACCACGCCGAACTCGCGTAGCATCGAGTAACCGATGAGTTCGACTGTATAAATTTCGAGATCGAAATCGCTGAGCGTGGTGGCGCCGATATAGGCGACGACCATGCCCACGAAGAAGGACAGGAACGCGACAATCGGCATCGCATTGAGGCCAGCCTCTTCCATGACCGAAACGATCGACGTCCAGCGCATCTTCCAGGGCTGCACGCCGAGACGGAGGATCGTGAACACCGTTTCGCCGAGGAAGGCGAGCGTGGCGACGAATTCGCGCACGAGGGCTTCGCTGCCGCGTCCGACGCGCGCCAGCATCTCGATGAAGCCCTGCGGGTTCGCCTTCGGCGGATCGGCGGGATCGGAGACGTCGTGCACCTGCGAGATCAGGCTCGCGGCCGAGACATGGTCACCGATCAGACGGGGCCGGGCTTCGCCGGCGGCGCGCACGAGCTGGTCGATCAGGAAGGCGCCGGCCGTATCGAGGCGGCCGAGCCCGGACACGTCGATCGCCGCGCCGGAGGGCAAACCGAGGGCGGAAAACGCGCGTTCCACGTTATGCAAGGTCGCGACCGTCCAGTCCCCCGACAGGCGGAGAACGGTCTCTTCGCCGCTCTTCTCGAGCGCGAAACCGGGGTCGACAGGGTTCATCATGTTCCGTACTGGCCTGACCTTTCTAACAAAACATGCTTAAGCACAGGGCTGGCCAGTCCAACACATTTCACCCGGCAGGATTAACCTATGCGCAATCGGCAACTCGAAATTGCCCCTGTTTACTCGCCCTTGCGGGCCGCGTTCGCCATCTCGCGGGGCGCCAAGACACAGGCCGAAACCGTGCGTGTGCAGCTCTCCGAAGGCATCAACGCGGGGCGGGGCGAAGGCGTTCCCTATGGCCGCTTCGGCGAAAGCGCTGAAAGCGTGACCCGCGACCTTGAAAGCGTGCGCCGCGAGATCGAAGCCGGCATGGACCGCGCAGCGCTGCAGTCCGCCTTGCC
>JBGTKN010000432.1:0-3832 GCA_041744615.1 Hyphomonas sp.
CAAGGGGGCTGTGCTGTCTTTCAGCCTTGAGGGCGCCCACCCGCACGATCTCGCCCAGATTCTCGACCGTTACGGGGTCGCGATCCGCGCCGGCCACCACTGCGCGCAGCCCTTGATGCAGCATCTCGGCGTTTCGGCCACTGCACGGGCGAGTTTCGCCCTATATAATACTGTAGCGGAGGTCGACGCCTTCGCCGAAGCGCTCGCCAAGGCGCGGAAAATGCTGGTATAGGAAGCCTCATGGCAGACGATATGGCATCCCGGGACACGATGAAGGCGGCGGAAACGCCCGCAGCATCGGCGATTCCGCAGGACGAACTCGACCGGATGACGGACGAGCTGATTGCCGCGTTCAAGACCGTGTTCGACCCGGAAATCCCCGTGGACGTCTACGAACTTGGTCTGATTTACAAGGTCGATATCGATGACGACCGCAAGGTCGATATCGAGATGACGCTGACCGCCCCCGGCTGCCCGGTCGCCGGCGACATGCCGGGCTGGATCGAGAATGCTGCCAAAACGGTTGAAGGCGTGGCCGATGTCGAGGTGCGCTTGACCTTCGATCCGCCCTGGACACCCGCCCGCATGTCCGACGAAGCGCGCCTCGCGCTGAACATGCTTTGATTGAAGGGGAGGGCGAAAGCCCCCATATCGTAAGCATGGCCAGACGTCCCCGCCCGAAACCCGTTCGCCTTTCCGATGCCGCCGCCGGCCGCGTGCGGGAGATCATGGACGAGCGCGGGCTTGGTTACCTGCGCGTCGGCGTGAAGAATGGCGGCTGCGCGGGCATGGAATATGTCATGGACTATGCCGCCGCCCCTGCCGCGCTCGACGAAGTGGTCGAGGACAATGGCGTGACCATCGTGATCGATGCGAAGGCCGTGCTGTTCCTGCTCGGCAGCGAGCTCGACTACGAAGTCACGCCGCTTCACGAGAAGTTCGTGTTCCGCAACCCAAACCAGACAGATGCCTGCGGCTGCGGCGAGAGCGTCACGATCGTCCCCGCCGCGGCGGAATGATCGTCCACAGCTTCGCGCCTATTGCGGCGCCGGACGCGCGTATCCTGATTCTCGGCAGCATGCCCGGCATCGCTTCGCTCCAAGCAGGCGAGTATTACGCGCACCCCCGAAATGCCTTCTGGCCCATCATGGGCGCGCTGTATGGCGCGGGACCTGAACTGGTATATGCGCAGCGCGTGGCGGCGCTGAAAACCAATGGCGTTGCCGTGTGGGACGTGCTGCAGTCTTGCGTACGCGAGGGCAGCCTAGACGCTGACATCCGCGAAGAAGTGCCGAATGACTTCTTCGCATTTTTTGCTCGACATAAGAACATACGGTGCATCGGACTGAACGGCGGCAAAGCGGCGGCGAGTTTCCAGAAGCATGCCGTTCGCTTCTTGCCCGTCGGCGCAAACGTTCTGGCCTTGCCGTCGACCAGCCCCGCCCACGCGGCGCGCGGGATGGAAGAGAAGTGTGCGATCTGGCGGACGGCGCTGCAGTCTTGAAGGCCCCTCCCATGCATTAGAGAGGGTCTAAACGGGATCAAGCTTTCTCGAACGCTGCCAGGTTGTCCGGCGTCGGTTTTGCTTCCATGCCGTTGGGCGGATCGGGGATTAGTGTCGCGCGGCGCACCGGCTCGCCTGTGGCTTCGGCGACGAGTTCGGCGGTGCGCGCTTCGACGGCTTCTGTCAGGCGCGCGATGAACTCATCCTTCGGCAGGCCGGGCGGGATGGGGTCGAGGAATTCGATCACCGCCGTGCCGCTGCGTTTCGGCTTTTCCTGCTGCTGCCAGAACACACCGATATTCGTCGCAACTGGCACGACCGGCACGCCCATCGCTTCGGCCATGTGCCAGACGCCCGATTTGTAGCGGAAATGATAGCCGACGGGCGCGAGGTGGCCTTCCGGATAGATCAGCACACGGCGGCCATCATCCTTGGCCTTCTGCATGCCATTGGCGAGGGAGGAGGCTTTCTTCTCGCCGCCGCCGCACGTGTCTATGACGATGGCGCCAAGCTTCTTCAGGATGCCGGAGACGAGCGGGAAGCGTTCGAGATGATCACCGGTGACGAAGGCGAGGTTCGGCACTTCGGGATAGACGAGGAACCCGTCCCCCCAGCTCTGGTGTTTCGCGGCAACGACAAAGGCGCCTTCCGGCAGGCGCTCGCGCCCACGCACATCCTTGCGGATGCCGGCGATCAGGCGCAGCGCAAGGTTCATGGCGCGCGTGTAGCTCTTTATGGTGGCACGCACCGGCCCGTGTCCCGGCCAGGCGAGGAAGGGGAGAGAGGCGAGGATGTAGAAGACCGAGAGCGCGTAGTAGGCAATCTGGAAGAGGGTGCCGCGCATCGAAGGATGCTCCGTAAGCGAAGGATCAGGCAGATTTCAATACGGCCAGTATGGCGCGTGCGAGCGCCGGGGCATGCTGGGACAGCGGACCCGGAAGGCGGTTATAGATCTTGTTCTGGCCGGCCTGCATCACGACGCCGAGCGCCATCGCAGCCTTCAGGGCGGGGTCGCCCTTGGGGATCGTTCCCGCAGCCATCAGTCCACTGATGATCCGTTCGGTGATCGAGACAGGGTCGTCCTCGCGGCGTTTGTCATAGGGAAGGTAGCGATTCATCGAGACGAGGTGGAAGGAGAAGAGCAGAAAGTCTTCGTCTGCCAGTTTGCAATAGGCGGTGACGGCGGCATTGACCTTCACGTCGAGGCTGCCAGTACCCGTCAGCGCTTCGGCGATCAGCTGGGCGAGCCGGTTGTGCGTCGCCTGGAAGAGCGAGAGGGCAAGTTCGTCCTTGCCCTTGTAATGGCGATAGAGCGCGCCTTCCGAGACACCTGCCTTGTCGGCGATCTCGCGCGTGGTCGCTGCGTCCACGCCTTCGTGGATGAACAGCTTCAGCGCCGCCCGTTCGATCTTTGGCTTGGCGTTTCGCACGCGCGGCTTCTTGTCAGGCTGCTTTGGCGGCAAGGCGGCGGGTTTGGCCATCCAGACGGTCTCCGGTTTACGAAGATCGATATAGCAGGCGGGTGGCCAGTTTGCAAGTGATCATTCGCTCACTAATGGGGGCGGATCGTGAATTTCTGATAAACCATTGGCGGCGGCGCCGGGCCGCTCTCACGGCCGCGCAAGTGTTACCACTCTGGAAGTAGTCCAGCCGTTTCCGCGTGCCGCCTCAGGCGAGCACGTCGATCCGGTAGCTTTCGATCACGGTATTGGCGAGCAGCTTCTCGCACATTTCCCTGACGCGTTTTTCGGCGTCCGCCCTGGCAAGGCCGTCCTCGAGTTCGAGTTCGATCACCTTGCCTACGCGCGCGGCTTCGACTTCGCCATAGCCCATCCGGGCGAGCGTGTCGGCGACGGCCTTGCCCTGCGGGTCCAGCACGCCGGCTTTCAGGGAGACGTGAACGACGGCTTTCATTTGCTGCCTCCGGTGAAGCTGACGACATTGTCCGTGTCGCCCGATTCCTTGATGATCCCAAGGCGGCGCGCGACTTCCGCATAGGCTTCCGTAACGCCGCCGAGGTCGCGGCGGAAACGGTCCTTGTCCAGCTTTTCACCGGTCTTGTAGTCCCACAGGCGGCAGCTGTCCGGACTGATCTCGTCGGCCAGCAGGATGCGCGGCATGTCGTGATCGTTCTCGAAATAGCGCCCGAACTCGATCTTGAAATCGACCAGGCGGATACCGGCGCCAGCGAACAGGCCGGACATGTAATCGTTCACGCGCAGGGCGAGGGCGATGATGTCGTCGTATTCCTGGGGTGTTGCCCAGCCGAAGGCGGCGATGTGTTCTTCTGAAACCATCGGGTCATGCAAGGCGTCGCTCTTGTAGTAG
>JBGTKN010000433.1:0-3512 GCA_041744615.1 Hyphomonas sp.
TTGGGGTGGGCGGGCGCCGCAATTTCCGGCGTCTCGCGCAGCACTTCGGCGGCCCGGTCAGCGGCGCCGGCTGCGCGCATCACTTCGCCATAGACCTCCGCCAGCATCCCGAGGCCGGAGCCGGCATAAGCGGCGTACATCACCATGGTAGCGAGATCGCCGAAACTCATCTCGCCGTTCGCAACCGAGCGGGCGCCGAGCCAGAGCACGCCGGTGAAACCGCCGAACAGCAGCACGGAGACGAGCACGATCATAAGCGCCCGCGCGCTGGTACGCTTCATTGCGGCGGCGAAGGTCGCTTCGATGGACTCAGCGAAGACCGAGAGCTGACGATCCTCGCGGCCATACGCCTGCACCAGCTCGATGGCGTCGAGCGTCTCGGCGGCTTCGGCGCCAGCATCGGCCAGGCGGGACTGGGCGCGGTTCGACATGTTCCGGATGATCCGACCGATGCCCATCACGGGGAGGATGGCGACCGGCAGCATGGCCAGCAGGGTGAGGCCCAGCTGCCAGTTCACGGCGATCATCAGGCCCAGGGCGCCAATGGTGGTGATCAGGGTCCGTGTGGCCAGCGAGGCGGAGGAGCCAAGAAAGTTTTCAATCAGGGTCACGTCTGCCGTCAGGCGGGAGACCGCCTCCCCGGAGCGCATTTTGGCGTGGTAGGCGGGCGAAAGACGCAGAAGGTGGGCATAAAGGTCGCGCCGCAGGTCTGCCGCGATACGTTCACCAAAACGGGAGACAAAGTAGAACCGGAAAGCCCCGAGAACCCCTGCCCCCACCGCTGCGGCAAACACCCAGAGGAAGGCCCGGTCGATCAGGACCAGAAGGGCGCCGGGGTCTCCGCCAGCTGCTTGTCCGGCATCCGCGGCGCGCCCGAGCAGCATCGGGATGGCGAGACTTACGGCAGAAGCGGCAATCAGGAAGACGAGCGCAACGCTGACCGTGATCCAATGGCGGCGGACATAGGGCCAAAGCAGCGCCAGCGGCTTCAGGCTGCGCCCTTTGGGACGGCTCAGAGCTTCCCCGCCTTCCGGCAGGGTTGTGCGGCGATCATCCGTGATCTGGGTGCCCGAATCGGCCATCTGGCAGCTCTACTCCCTTTTCGGGCCGGGTTCAGCCGCCGAATCCCTGTGGGCGCCTCTTGCGGCGCCTTGGCCTTTCACATATACGGCCCACTTCGATTTCAGGCTGAGACATGCCAGCGCACCCGGGTGCGTCAACCCGGTTTGACCAGACTAAAGGAAAGAGGCCAAGGCCATGAAAAAAGAAGGCCATCCCGATTACCACTTCATCACCGTCGTGATGACGGACGGTACGGAATACCAGACCAAATCGACCTACGGCAAAGCCGGTGACCGCCTCGTGCTGGACATCGACCCGAAAGTGCATCCGGCCTGGACCGGCGGCGAAGGCAAGTCGCTCGACCGTGGCGGCCGCGTCTCGCGTTTCAAGGACAAGTTCAAGGGCTTCGTTTAAGCGCTCAGGCGCTTCTGCGATGTGTCGCGTAAGGAAAGCCCCGGCCCTTGGCCGGGGTTTTTCTGTTCAGGCCCGGAGTTTCAGGGCGAGGCCGATGAAGGGCACGGCGCCCTCCACGATCAGGCGTTCGAAAGGCCCCCGCGCAAACTTTCGGAAATAGCGCGCGAGGCTTCTGGCTTTGTGCCTGGTCACAAAGGCGGAGGGCACATCCGAGGTGGATCCGTAGTGCAGCGCCCCGGCGCCCGGAACGTAGATGACCACGCCCCCTGCCTCTATGGCCCGGCGGCAGAGGTCCACATCCTCGACATGGATGAAATAGGCTTCGTCGAACCCGCTGAGTAAGCGGAAGTCTTTCGTCCGTATCAGGAAGAAGGCGCCGGAGATGGCGCCAACTCTTATGGGCCCGCCCGGTGGAGGATCGCCGTCGAGCGACCAGCGGCCGAAACCGAGGGCCCGCGTGATCGTCAACGTCTCACGCCGGGCGCCGCGTTCTTCCCTGCCTTTCAGGTCGAAGATACGTCCGCCTGCAATGGCGGGCGATGGCGCGCCATCCAGCGCGGAAATCATGGGGGGGAGCGCGCCGCGCTTGATGACGCAGTCCGGATTGATCACCAGCAGGTAGTCGCTCGCCGCCAGACGCGCGCCGGCATTGACGCCGGTCCCGAAACCGGGATTGGGCAAGCGCAGCATCTGCGCCTTGGGTGTTGCTGCGACAAAAGCGTCCAACCAGGCCTCCGTACCCGGAGGATTGCCGTTGTCGGTGATGATGATGGCGGTTACGTCCGGATCGCCCTTGAGGGCGTAGAGGCATTCCACCAGGCGCGGTCCGGTGTGATAGCTGACGACCAACGCCGTCACCGTGGGCGTCATGCGTCCGTCTCCCGCACTGTGCGGTGCCAGAGGATGATGGCAGCTGCCGCCAGGGCGAGCGATGCCCAGAAACCTTCATTCCAGAGACTGTAGGCGAAGCTGAAGATCACCGTAGCCGCGCCGGCCAGTCCGGCGATTGCGAAACGGATCTCCGGCCGGAGTTCGCCCGGCCTCGGAAGATGGAATGCCAGGGCGACAAGACTCAGGGCCGCGAGCACGGCGCCGATCATGCCCGTCTCGGCCCAGATCTGAAGCGCCATGTTGTGCGGATGCCCCGGCACGATGGGATAGCTCTGCCAGAAGCCCGGTAGTTGCGCGAGCCAGTCGGGACGGCTGGCAAAGGTCTCGTTCCAGCTGCGCGAAGCGTTCAGGCCGTGCCCTGTGAACGGTGCGTCCGGCATGCGTCCGATAACGGTTTCCCAGGACCAGAGGCGCGAACGGAAGGAGTCCGGCAGGTTGTAGGCGACGGGGTCGAGCCCGCGGATCAGTCCGGCAAACAGAACCGGCGCCGCAGCGATGTATCCTGCGATGCCTCCGAAAAGCCAGCGAAACCCCATGCGCGGCAGGAGCGCGACGAATACAACAGCGGCCGCCATGCCGGCCAGTGCGTATAGTGCCGAATCGCCGCCGAGCAGCACGAATGCAACCACTGTTCCGCCGGTGATAAGAACCGCGAGCGCGGTGCCCGCTACTTTCCAGCGGAACACAAGCATCGGCAGCAGCAGTGGCAGGCCGAGCGCCAGCGTGTTCGCGCCGCGCACCACATTCTGCGCGCCCTCCGACAATCGCTTGGCATCTTCTCCGTACACGGCCGCCAGTACGAACCCTGCAAGATAGGGCGACGCGATGACCAGCACGGCCTGCGCCCCGAGCATGGCGGCAACGATGCCTGAAGCGCGAGGGGCGGGTGCCGCGCGCAGGCAGGCGGCGATCGTCAGGGCCGAACAGAGGGTGAGCAGGACGGCCGACAGGCTGCGGGCCTCTACGGCAAAGGTTCCGTCCGCCAGGTTGCCGGATACGATCTGCCGGCTGCCGGGCGACCAGAACTCGCTGAGCGCTGCCCAGGCCACAAAGACAAAGCCGATATAAGCGAAGACGGCAGGTGGCAGTCGCGGCCGGGCGAGAACCAGTGCGGCCAGGCCGGTCAGCCCCACCAGCGGCGCGAA
>JBGTKN010000434.1:0-6823 GCA_041744615.1 Hyphomonas sp.
TACCGGCCTTGGCGCGCGCCGCGGCGGCCTTGGCAGCCGACACGGTGGCCTTGTCGAAGGGTTCCAGTTCGAAGGCGCCGAGCGGACCGTTCCAGACCACTGTCTTGGCGACATCCATGGCGGTGGCCAGGATCGCCACCGATTGCGGGCCCGCATCGAGGATCATCTCGTCATCGGCCACCTCGTCGAGGCCGCAAACCCGGTGCGAGGCGTTGGCTTTGAACTCTTTCGCGACAACAACGTCGCGGGGCAGGAGAATGTCGCATCCGGAAGCCTTTGCGATCGCCTCGATTTCCTTGGCAGTGTCGATCAGGTCGTGTTCGCACAATGACTTGCCCACGGAGTGTCCGCGGGCAAACAGAAAGGTGTTGGCCATGCCGCCGCCGATAGCGAGCGCATCGACCTTGGTCACAAGGTTCTTCAGAAGCTCGATCTTGGAAGAGACCTTGGCGCCGCCGACGATGGCCAGCACCGGGCGGACCGGGCGGCCGAGGGCCTTGTCGAGGGCGTCGAGTTCTTCTTCCATGTTGATGCCGGCATAAGCCGGCAGGAGGTCGGCCAGCACGGCCGTGGTAACATGCCGGCGATGCGCGGCGGAGAAGGCATCATTGACGTATAGGTCACCGAGCGCCGCGATTTCCTTGGCCAGTTCAAGGTCGCCCTTTTCCTCGCCTTTGTAGAAGCGGGTATTCTCGAGCAGGATCACGCCGGCAGGCTTCAGGTCGGCAATCGCCTTCTTCGCATGCTCGCCCTTGCAGTCGGCGACGAAACTGACATTCGCGCCGAGCACCTTGGAGAACGCGCCCGCGATGGGTGCCAGACTCAGCTCAGCAACGCGCTCGCCTTTCGGGCGTCCGAAATGGGCGAGCAGGGCCACCTTGGCCCCCGCGGTCCGCAGGCTCTGCACCGTGTCCACGGCTGCCCGCAGGCGGGTATCGTCCGTGACCAGACCATTCTCCATTGGCACGTTGAAGTCGACCCGGACCAGCGCGACCTTGCCGGTGAGATTGCCTGCGTCAGCGATGCGTTTGAAGGTGTGCATGACGGCCTGCCGGGCTAGATCAATTTCGCCAGTGCGACAGCGGTATCGGCCATACGGGTCGAGAAGCCCCACTCGTTGTCATACCAGGTCATGATCGACACGAAATTGCCGTCCATGACTTTCGTCTGGTCAAGATGGAAGATCGACGAGCGGTCGTCATGGATGAAGTCGCTCGAGACGTTGGGCACGTCGGTGACGCCGAGAATGCCCTTCAGCGGGCCCTTGCTCGCAGCGGCGACGATGGCGCTGTTTACTTCCTCGACGGTCGTGGCTTTCTTGGCGATGAATTTCAGGTCAACGACCGAGACGTTCGGCGTCGGCACGCGCACCGAGATGCCATCGAGGCGGCCTTTCAGCTCCGGTAGAACCAGGCCAACAGCCTTGGCCGCGCCGGTCGAGGTCGGGATCATCGACAACGAGGCGGCGCGGGCGCGGTAGAGGTCTTTATGCATCTGGTCGAGCGAAGGCTGGTCATTCGTGTACGAATGGATGGTCGTCATCATGCCCTTGTCGATGCCGACAGCCGCATGCAGCACCTGAGCCACCGGGGCGAGGCAGTTCGTGGTGCACGAGGCGTTCGAGACCACGAGGTGTTCCTTCTTCATCTTGTCATGGTTGACGCCGTAGACGACCGTGATGTCGGCGCCGTCGGCCGGCGCCGAGACCAGCACGCGTTTCGCGCCAGCGGCGAGGTGGGCCGAGGCCTTTTCCTTGCTCGTGAAGATGCCGGTGCATTCCATCGCGATATCGACGTCGAGTTCGCGGTGCGGCAGGTCCTTCGGATCGCGGATCGCGGTGACCAGGATCGGTTTGCCGTTGATGATGATCTTGTCGCCGTCGACCTTCACGTCGGCCGGGAAGCGGCCATGCACGGAGTCGAAGCGCAGGAGGTGAGCGTTTGTTTCAACCGGGCCGAGATCGTTGATTGCCACGACTTCGATATCGGTACGGCCATGTTCGATGATCGAGCGCAGGACGAGGCGGCCGATCCGGCCAAAACCATTGATTGCAACGCGAACGGCCATCTGTTTTCTCCTGTCAGGCGAGCTATCTCGCAAGTTTTGCTGCCATTTACTGGCGCGGGCCCCCCGCGTCCACCCGCATTCCGTGCGGCACCGCGCCGCGAACTTGACGTAGCGGAAGGAAGTTTCAGCCTTGCCGACAGCTTGCAAGTCCCATGCAAGCCGACCGGGTGGACAGGCTGAGCCGCGCCGACTAGTGCCAACCCGATCGAGGGCACACAGCATGATAACGGCGCAAGGGCAGGGAAGAGTGGCGGGCCGCCCGGCGCTCGACTGGCTATTGTTCAGCCTCCTGTCCCTGATCTGGGCCAGCGCCTATCCAATGACGCGCGTCGCCGTCGGTAAGGGGCTCGAGACGGGCCTGCCGGCCGAATGGGTCCTGCCCGGCCGGCTCTGCATCGGCGCCGTTTTCCTCTGGATCGTCCTGATTACCACGCGCAAGCACCTGCCGCCGCTGAGTGACCGCAAGCGCTGGATGTCGATCGTCGGCATGGGCCTCGTCGGCTCCGTGATCCCGTTCTTTTTCATCACCACGGCGCAGGAGACGGTCGATTCCAGTCTGGCCGCGCTCTATACCGCGGCGTCGCCGGTCTTCGTGGCCATCGGCGCCAACCTCCTGTTTGCGGAAGAAAGGATGACTGCCCGCACCGGATTCGGCGTCGTCCTCGGTTTTGCCGGCGTCGCGGTCCTGTTCGGACCCGATGCGCTGGACGGCCTCGGCTCAGCCAGTGTGATCGCGCAGCTTTTCCTCCTCATCGCGACACTGGCCTATGCCCTGTCGACGCTGATCGCGCGCGGCGCGCCGCCGATGGACGCCATCGCCTTTGCCACCAGCTACGCAACGGTGTCCGCGCTCGCCTCCCTGCCGCTCGCACTCACGGTCGACCCGGCCACGATCAGCGCCACCTGGGTCAACTGGCTCGCCGTGCTCGGCCTTGGCCTCGGCTCCTCCGGCATCGCGCAGGTCTTCTACATGCTGCTGATCGTGCGCGCGGGCGCGACCTTCGTGTCGCTCAACGGCTATTCGATCCCGATCATCAGCGCGGCGTTCGGCTGGATCTTCTTCCAGGAAGTCCAGAGCTGGAACGCCGTGGCCGCCTTCATCCTCATCCTCGGCGGCGTCTGGCTCGCCCGCAGCGGTGGCCGCGGCCGCGCCGCCGTCTAGCGATACGCCGCTACCGAATCGCGCACTTCGCCGTCGCCGTCGAACAGGAAGGTCTCGGCGACCAGTTCCTCGCGGTGGTTCGTGTACAGAAGGGTGATCGCATCGCTGCTGGTCAGCACGTTTTCCAGCTCGAAGAACAGTTCCGGCGAGCGGTCCAGTGCCTTCGTCCAATAGTCCCGCAGCGCCGCCTTGCCGCAGACGCTTGCCGCGTCCTTTCCCATTACCAGAGCAATGCGCGGCGAGTGGAACACCACCCCGTCGGCATAGTGCGAGAGAATGCGGTCAATGTCCCGGTCATTCCAGGCCGACATCCAGGCCCGCGCAAACCGCTCCGCCCTGACCCTGTCCAGCATGCCCGCCTCCTTGCCCCGAATCGACGCGCGCATCTTGCATCGCCCAGCCCTCGCGTCCACCGTCGGGCAAAGGGAGGCAAATCATGATCCGGCGCGGCGTGCAGATCCTTCTGGCGGTGTTCTTCCTCGTCGCCGGCGTGCTCCACTTCCAGCTCGACGACGCCTTCGCGCGCATCGTGCCGCCGATGCTGCCCTTCCCGGTCGCCATCGTCTGGATCACCGGCGCTATGGAACTCGCCTTCGCCGCAGCGTTGCTGTCGAAATGGCGCCTGCCGCTCACCGGCCTCCTGCTCTCGGCCTACCTGCTGGCGGTCCTGCCCGCCAACATCTACATGGCCCTTGCGCAGGTCCCCCTCGGCGGCGCCGCGCTCAGCCCCGCTGCCCTGTGGATCCGCGTCGCGCTGCAATTCCCGCTGATCGCACTCGTATTTTGGTCCACCAGGGCGCCACCGTTCCGGAAAGCTCCGGGATCGGACGGTTAGGCCCCGCCGTCTCAGCCTTGGCCGTTCACTGCCAGCACATCCTCGACTGTGCGCAGGCCTGGTTTCGGCGCCGTCACCAGCACGGCCATGTTGCCGGGCAGGTGCTTGTTGTCGAGCATCTTCTCGTGCGCGAGCGGAATGTCCGCCCAAGTGAAGACTTCCGACATGCCGGGATCAATCCGCCGGTTGATCACCAGCTGGTTCGCCTCGGAGGCCTGCTTGAGGTTGGCAAAGTGCGAGCCCTGCACGCGCTTCTGGCGCATCCACAGGAAGCGCGCATCCATGGTCAGGTTGAAGCCCGACGTACCGGCGCAGATCACCACCATGCCGCCACGTTTCACGACGAACACCGAAACCGGGAAGGTCGCCTCGCCCGGGTGTTCGAACACCAGGTCGACGTCCTTCTTGCCGGTGATGTCCCAGATCGCCTTGCCGAACTTGCGGCTCTCTTTCATGTAGTCGGCGAATTCCGGCCCGTTGACCTTCGGCAGCTGTCCCCAGCAGTTGAAGTCGTTTCGGTTGATCACACCCTTGGCGCCGAGGCTCATCACATAGTCGCGTTTGTCCTCAGACGAGACGACGCCGATCGCGTTGGCGCCGGTAACCGCGCAGAGTTGCACCGCAAAGCAGCCAAGACCGCCCGAAGCGCCCCAGACAAGCACATTGTCGGCCGGCGATACGATATGAGGACGGTGGCCGAACAGCATCCGGTAGGCGGTTGCCAGCGTCAGCGTGTAGCAAGCCGCTTCTTCCCAGGTCAGGTGTTTCGGACGCGGCATGCACTGGCGGGCCTGCACGCGGCAGAACTGCGCGAAGCTGCCATCCGGCGTCTCGTAGCCCCAGATGCGCTGGCTGGGCGAGAACATCGGGTCGCCGCCATTGCACTCCTCGTCGTCGCCATCATCCTGGTTGCAGTGGATGACGACTTCGTCGCCTGGCTTGACGCGCGTCACACGCTTGCCGACCGCCCAGACGATGCCCGATGCATCGGAGCCGGCGACATGAAAAGGCTGCTTGTGTCCGTCAAACGGCGAGATCGGCTCGCCGAGGGCGGCCCAGATTCCGTTATAGTTGACGCCTGCTGCCATCACGAGGACGAGCACTTCGTCCGAATCGATCTCTGGAACCGGCACTTGCTCAACCAGCATTGCGGTTGAGGGCCGGCCATGACGCTCGCGCCGGATCGTCCAGGCATGCATCAGCTTCGGAACGTGGAATTCGGGCGGGATTTCGCCGACGTCGTAGATGTCTTTTGTGACCCGGCCTGCCGTTTTGGTCGCCATCACTTTCCTCCGTTATGATCTCTATATGCTGCCGGGCACTCTTTCGGTGACTTCACAGCCCTGATTGGCGTGGGCACAGTGGCAAGTGTCATGCCGCAGCGCAAGAAAAATGTTGCGGCGCACAAACCTGTCCGGAATCTGAGGCCCCGCCTATGCCTGTCTGTCCTGTCGTCCATCTAAATGGATCGTTTTTGCCGCTCGGCGAGGCCCACGTGTCGCCGCTGGACCGGGGCTTCCTTTTTGCCCATGCCGCCTATGAGGTCACCGCCGTCTTTGACGGCCGCCTCGTCGATCTGGACGGCCACATTTCCCGGCTGACCCGGACGCTGAACGGCATCGCTATTTCGAGCCCGCATGACGCCGCCGGCTGGGAAGCCCTGCATACGGAACTGATCGTACGCAACAATCTGACCGAAGGCCTCGTCTATCTCGAAGTCACCGCCGGCGCCTATGACACGCGCGATTTCGCCGGGCCGGAGACCTTAGTGCCGACCGTATTTGCCTATGCCGACGCCAAGCCCCTGATCGGCGCCGCCGCGCGGGACGGGATCAGGGCGGTGTTCCTGAACGATACACGCTGGAAACGGCGCGACATGAAAACGACCCAGCTCCTCTCGCAGGCGCTCGCTTACCGTGCCGCAAAGGCGCAGGGCGCGGAAACCGCCTTCATGGTCGAGGAGGGCTTCGTCACCGAGGCCGCGTCCGCCAATGCCTGGATCGTCACCCAAGCCGGCGACATCATCACCCGCGACCTCTCCCACGCCATCCTGTCCGGCATAACCCGCGCCGGCGTCATGGACCTGCGCGGGAGGGGCGGCTTCACCATCACCGAGCGCGCCTTCACGCCGGGCGAAGTGATGAACGCCGCCGAAGTTTTCACGACCTCCGCCGGCGCCATGATCGCCCCCGTTACCCACATGGATGGCCGACCCATCGCGGGCGGCAAGCCCGGCCCGGTCACCCGCAAGATCCAGCGCCTCTATTACGAAGCCATGGGCGCCGACATCGCTTCCGCTGCGCCCTGGGTTCTGGCGCGTGCCTGACCAACAGCCCGCGTTTTCATCGCCAGAATCATTGAAGCCAGCGAAAGCGTCACGGCGTTCGCGATGACGATCGGCAGCGCATTCTCCAGCACGCCGTAGACCAGCCAGGCCGCCACGCCGAGCGTGAACAACGCATACATCGCCAGTGAAATGCCTTCGGTCTTGCCCGTGCGCAGCACAAGCCAGGCCTGCGGTACGAAAGAGAGCGTAGTGAGAAAGGCGCCGATGAAGCCGAATGTATCTGTCACCTGAGCCCGCTCCCCTTGGTCTGCGTCTAAAAGCTAGGCCGCTTCGGCGGCGGCGTCACCGCGGATCGCTATCAATTATCTCGCCTTCGAGAATGACACTTTCCGCAGGTGCCTTGCGCGCGGGTGGCGCGCCGGGCTCGGTCTGCATCGGCGCAAGCCGTGCGCTGAGCGCATTCGCCAGCAGG
>JBGTKN010000435.1:0-6689 GCA_041744615.1 Hyphomonas sp.
GCGGGACGGCCTGCAGTCGGGAAACCGACCAACTAGACCGGCGTCACGGCGCACCAGCGGCGGTGTCGCCGGACGGGGTGTGGGTGACCGAAAGGCCCAGAAGGGCGATGAGCTCTGCCGGGCCCGGCGCTTCGACCATGCCCGTATCCGGGCCGACGCCGGTGAAGTCGGCGGAGGTCAGTTCTGCCTCTGGCGCAAACTTCACCGCAAAGGTTCCACCGCTGCTGATGAACTGCGAGAGGCTGGCGATCCACTCTGTGGCTTGCGGAATCTCCTGCGCCACGGCGCCGCTGCCGAACATCAGCATGCCGGAGGCAAACATCCGCACCGCTTCGGGCGTCGAGTCGGCAAAGTTCGACAGCATGGGATCGGCCTCGCCACTGAATTTCGCGACCTCGATCGTGAGCGCGGCCAGCGCATTGAGCAGACCGGTGTCCGACAGGCTGTAATGCGCGCCGATGAAGGCCGACTTCTCGTCCAGGACCGCCGTTAGGGCCGACCGGTCAGGCGTCAGGCCATCAAAGCCGAAGACCGGCACAAGGTCGGCATACGATGGCAGGCGAAGCGCAAGGCGGGTTTCGTCCGTATAGAGACCATCGGCTCTGCTGCGGTTCTCGAGCAGGGCATGGCCGGTGTCGCTGTCCCAAGTCAGCGCGAAGGCGCCGTCGCCGGACAGCTTGCCGAGGCCGGTGCGCTCCAGAATTCCGATGATGTCCGCCAGCGACGGTTCGCCGTCCGTATCCTCCGGAGCGGACGGGGCGAGGCTTTCGGCCCATTGGAGCATTGAAACGAGATCCATCGAGGCGTCTTCGTGCATCACGCTGATGCGTTCCGGCAGGAACCAGGCGAACCGGTCGGCGGCCAGATCGAGACGTCCGATCTCAAACATCGGCTTGCCGTCGAGGCTCATCTGCGTATCAGCCAGGGTATAGGTGCCGAAGCTCCAGAGGTCGCGCACCGTTATAGGCGGCAGTTCGCCGCGCTCGGCATATTCGAGGAGCGTGGCGAAGCTCAGGCCTGTCCAGGCCGAATAGCCCGACCGGCCGGCCATCTCTATGACCTGCATCGGTGCCGTGCCCACACCGTCCGGTTCTGCGTCTAGGGCCGGCACAGGAACCGAGCCGGAGAAAGTCACCCCCGTCTGGATCATCGAGGCGATATTGCCCCGTTCATAGCCTTCGATCAGCTGGCGGTCATAGCGCGAGACGATCGTGCCGCTGGCGCCGGACTCGCTCATCGTCTGGCTGATCTCGGCGTCGAGAAATGCGGTCGATTCGAGCGAGAAACTCCGGGCAAGAGCGGCCACAAGGCGGAGGGCGGCAAGGCTGGCCTCTTCGCCTTCGGTCTCCTCGAAGGTCCAGGGGTGCAACGTCATGCCGCCGAAAATGACGCGCTCTACCGTCATCGAGGCGTCTTCGTACTCGATATTGGGCGTCTCGCCTGCCGGAATGGCGGCGGAAACGGCATCGTCGACCGCGTTTGAATAGTCCGTCAGGTCAAAGGCGAGGCCGGACATCTCGATCCGGTCGAACAGGCGAACCGTGCCATCCAGCTGCTGTCCGTTCAGGCGGGCGATCAGCGCGTCGGCGCGTGCGTTCCAGACGAGAACCTCGTCAGCCGTGAACAGGGTGAAGGGTGCATCGCCAAGGAGTTCGAAACGAACACCGCTCAGCCGGGTCGGGGCTGTGGGCGTATCCTGCGTCGCAAATTCGTAGGAGAGCTGCGCCTTGCCGGCGAACAGCGCATTGAGGCTTTCAACATCGAGATTGGAGGCCGAGCTGGCCGGGCGCACGTCCAGCTTGGCAAACAGCGCGTCGGCTTCGGCTGCTGCAGACGGGGCGGGCGGCGCTTCCGGCGCCGAGGGGAGCACCGGCGCAGCGGCCAGAACCGACGAAAGGGCCAGCGCCCGGAAACTTGCAAGCCATGACATCTCTGAATCCCCTCACCTTGACGCACCGGTTTAAATCGGGCGCGCCCAAGGGTTCAAGGTCTGAAATGCCGAAAGTGACCGGGTTCTGGTCCGCAGGCTTCAGGGCGTGCCGAAACCGGACGCGGCGAGGGGTTTGAGATTGGTGATCTTGCGGACCTCCATCTGATCGAGCGATTTCATCATCGCTGAGCCCTTCAGGTTGAAGGCCAGCGAGTCAACATAAGTGCGCCCGTCCGGCGCGGCTTTGCAGGCAACCTTCATCGTTAGTGTGTCGACCTTGGCCACGGGCAGCGGCTTGAACGCCTTGGGGGAGACCATCTCATAGGCGAGGATCGCGCCCGTGGATTTATGAATCGTGGCGGTGCCGTTCAGGAACTTGTAGGCGGCGGCCACCTGGCCTTTCTGCTTGCCGGGAAGGGGCGTGAAAATGTAGGTGGCCGCCGAAGCCGTTTCCGAAATCCGCTTGGCATTGGCCGGGATATTCTCGGCAAAGCTGCTGCACCAGATATCACCCGCCGTACTCTTCACCAGCTTGTCGGCCTTCTTGGCGGCGTCGCTGTCCAGCGTCGAAACGGCCGGCGCGAATTTCACGACGCGTTGGCCATTTGGCTGGCTCTGGTCGACGGTCATGCGAAACTGGTCGGCGCCATCATTGTAGTCGAGATCGTAGATATAGAGCGGGCCTTCCTTAGATACCGATCTGGCCTTTTCCAGCACGGCGTCAGCCGAGGCGGGCAGGGCGGCAGCAAAAACGAACAGGCTGGCGGCGAGAAGGCGGTGCATGGGACGTCTCCGGGAACGCGGAACAGAGGGGTTAGGTGTTTCCACCGGGGTAAAAAGGAAAGAGGGCAGGCGCAGCGGCTTGCGTTAGTTTAATGAGGCATCATGGCAGATACGCAGTGTCCTTCGTTCCGGTTGCCGCCCGCCTTCGAGGCGTGGTTTGCGGCGCGTGGCTGGGCGCCGCGTCAGCATCAGCTGGCCCTGGCGGAGGCGTCGCTGTCGGGGGAAAGCGCCCTGCTGATCGCGCCGACAGGCGGAGGCAAGACACTTGCGGGCTTCCTGGGCACATTAATCGAATTGTCTGAACGCGGCGCAACGAACTCCGGCATCCCGGCGCTGCACACGCTCTACATCTCGCCGCTGAAGGCCTTGGCGGCGGATGTTCAACGCAACGTGATGACGCCGGTGACCGAGATGGGTCTGCCCATCCGCATCGAGACCCGCACCGGCGACACCCCCACGCATGTGCGCCAGAAACAGAGAAAGACGCCGCCAGACATATTGCTGACGACGCCGGAACAACTCGCGCTGCTGGTCGCCTCGGACCATGCGGCGGCCTTTTTTGCAGATCTTCACTGCGTGATCATCGACGAGATCCACGCGTTGACGCCGTCGAAGCGCGGAGACCTGCTGTCGCTGGGACTCGCGACACTTGCAGAATGGGCGCCGGCCTGCCGCTTCCTCGGTCTGTCCGCGACGGTGCGGGAGCCCGAGGAACTGGCGCGGTGGCTGGATGTGCGGGGGCGGAAGGAATCTGACGATGACGCAGTGTTCACCCCTCTACCCGCAAGCGGGGCGAGGGGGCTCAAAGGAAACGTCCGTATCCTGAGCGCCTCCGGCGGTGTCAAGGCCGACGTCGACATCCTGATCTCCCGAGAGCGAATCCCCTGGTCCGGCCATTCCGGACGGTTCGCCGTTGCCGAAGTTTATGAAGCCATCAAGGCCGCGAAGATGACCCTTGTCTTCGTCAATACGCGCAGCCAGGCGGAGGTGATGTTCCAGGAGCTGTGGAGTGCCAACGATGACGGCCTGCCGATTGCGCTGCATCATGGCTCGCTGGTGCGCGAACAGCGCCAGCGCGTCGAGGCGGCGATGGCAGCGGGGCAGCTGAAAGCGGTCGTCTGCACGTCCACGCTCGATCTCGGCATCGACTGGGGCGAAGTAGATCTCGTCATCCAGATGGGCGCGCCCAAGGGCGCGGCGCGCCTGATCCAGCGCATAGGCAGGGCCAATCACCGGATGGACGAAGCGAGCAAGGCCATCCTTGTGCCGACGAACCGTTTCGAGGTGCTCGAATGCCGCGCTGCGGAGGCCGCGGTGGAAGCGGGCGAGATCGACGGCGACGGCGTGCGCACCGGCGCGCTAGACATCCTCGCCCAGCACATCATGGGCCGCGCCTGCGGCGAGGGCTTCCGTCTGGACGAATTGTTCGACGAAGTGCGCCGGGCCGCGCCCTATGCCGGGCTCGACTGGGAGAGTTTCGAGCGGATCGTGGATTTTGTCGCGAACGGCGGCTACGCGCCGAAAACCTATGATCGCTTCCACCGGATCGTGCGGCGCAGCGACGGCCTCTGGGTCGCCCGTACCGCCCGCGACAAGCAGGCCCACCGGATGAATGTCGGCGCAATTGTCGAGGCGCCGATGCTGTCGGTAAGGCTTGCGAGTTTTGCGGCGAAGGCGGGCTTGCCGAAAAGCAGCGAGCAACGCGCTCTCCGCGCGGGGCGCAAGCTGGGCGAGATGGAGGAATATTTCCTCAGCCTGCTGACGCCCGGCGACACGTTCCTGTTCGGCGGCGAGATCCTGCGGCTCGTGGCGATCGATGGGATGGACGCGCTCGTGATGCGCGCGCAATCGGACTCGCCCGCCATCCCGACCTACAATGGCGGCAAGTTTCCTTTGACCACGTTCCTGGCGGACCGTGTCCGCAAGATGATCCACGATCCGGCGCAGTGGACCGGCCTGCCGGATCCCGTGCGCGAATGGTTCGAGATCCAGCAGCTACGCTCCGCCATTCCGCCGCCGGACCATCTGCTGGTCGAAACCTTTCCGCGCGGCGGGCGCCACTACCTGGTCTGCTACCCCTTCGAAGGCCGCATCGCCCATCAAACGCTCGGCATGCTGGTCACGCGGCGGCTGGAGCGGATGGGCGCTAAGCCCTCCGGCTTCGTCGCCAGCGAGTATGCGATGGCGGTCTGGGGCATGGAGGACATGCGCGGCCTGGACATGGACGCGGTGTTCCATCCCGACATGCTGGGCGACGATCTCGAGGAGTGGCTCGCCGAGAGCGCGCTGATGAAACGCACGTTTGCGCACTGCGCCATCATCTCGGGCCTGATTCACCGAAACCTGCCGGGTACGGAGAAGAACTCGCGCCAGGTGACCTTCTCGACAGACCTGATCTACGACGTGCTGCGCAGCCACGAGCCGGACCATATCCTGCTGCAGGCTTCCCGTCAGGACGCCGCCACTGGCCTGCTCGACGTGCGCCGCCTGTCCGACATGCTCGCGCGCATCGAAGGCCGCATCGTGCACAAGCAGCTCGAACGGATCAGCCCCTTCGCCGTCCCCGTCATGCTGGAAGTCGGGCGCGAGCCGGTGTTTGGCGCCTCTGCGATGGAAGCGGTGCTGCGCGAAGCGGAAGAAGACCTTGTCCGCGACGCAATGGGTTAGCTATGCCGGATCAAAGAACTGCAACGCCAGTTCATCCGCAGACGGATTGGCCGAACGCATTTCAGGACTGTCTGAGCGGTAGACCTTTTCCGGTTCGCCGGACACCGGCGCGACGACTTCGGCTGCCGCGTCCGGTGAAAGGGCCATCGCCATCGCGAACTCGCAGGAATCGCCCGGCTTAGCCGCCAGTGCGCCGCCCAGCCAGTTAGTGACTTCGCCGGCGTTGTGGTTCTGGAATCCCATCAGCTCGAACGGGCCGCCATTGGCGGCTTCAACATCCGCAAGACTCGCGCCGACGAACAGGCCGCCGGGGCCGATCCACTGGCTCTCCTGGCCGCGGACGCTCACATAGCGCGGGCCGCCGCTGGTCTTGTCCAGCCAGAACATCTCGGTGCGCATGGCCGGCTCATCTGGAAACAGCACGAGCGCCGTTTCCACACTGTCGACCCAGGCAAGCTCTTCCTCCACGAGATTTTCCGCGCCGTGGATCTCGGCCAGCGATTCCCGCGTGGCATCTTGCCGGATGAAACCGTCCGGGCCGCAGACCATTTTGGGCAGCAGGGAGACGGTTTCCGTCACCGGTTCTTCCTCGGCCGCCACCACCGTTTCAGCCTCCGGCCCGGCGGCGGGCGGCGCAGCCTCCTGGCAGGCGGCGAGCGTCAGCGCGCTGATCGAAGAGAGAAAGGCGGTGCGAAGGTGGTGCTGGGACATCTAGTTCTCTTTCAAAGCGCTTCCCGGACGAGAAGCTCAGACCAATAGACCCGAGCGCCGCAGCGGTGTCCACCGTACGCACTGCAGCGTTGACCCCGGCCCCGCATCGGGCCAGTCCTGTGCGGGATGACCGCTGCCGCCACCCAGCCCGCGCAGACACTGCTCCACCTTGCCGGGGAGATGCTCTCGCCTTTGCCGGAAGGCGCGCTCTGGTGGCAGGCGGGCCGTGCGCTGGTGGTTTCGGACCTACATCTCGAGAAGGGCTCGAATTACGCCGCGTCCGGCCAGATGCTGCCGCCCTATGACACTTCTGCCACGCTCGCGCGGGTCGAGAAACTCTGCGAGGCCTTGAAGCCCGAGACGGTCATCTCGCTCGGTGACAGCTTCCACGACCGGCGTTCAGAATCGCGCATGCCAGCGGCCTATGCCGAGCGTATCCGGGCGCTGACCAGCGCGCATGACTGGGTCTGGGTCGAGGGCAATCACGATCCCGATCCCCCCGCCCATCTCGGCGGGCGCGCCGCCAAGGTGCTGCGCCTCGGCCCGCTGGTCTTCCGGCATGAGCCGACCGGCGAGGCGGGCGAGGTGGCGGGCCACC
>JBGTKN010000436.1:0-14030 GCA_041744615.1 Hyphomonas sp.
AGTGGTGCCGGCAACAGGACTCGAACCCGTGACCCCCTGATTACAAATCAGGTGCTCTACCAGCTGAGCTATGCCGGCACAGGTCTGCCGATACCGGAATCGCCTACCGGGCGCAAGCGTGGGTGGCCGCGTGCCTTGTCATCCGCAGCGATCTCGCCAACATTGACGCCATCGGATGGGATGGTCCCGGAGGGTCCTGCATGGCTGAGCGCGCCTTGATGCCTGACCTTTTGAGGGCTTTCGCCCTGTTCGGCATTGCCGTGGTCAATGTGGTCGGCTTCGCCCATCCGTTCACGAGCGGTTTCTACAAAGGCGGGCTGGACACAGTTGCCGATCAGATGGCTTACGGGCTCGTCGGCCTGCTTTTCCTGATGAAATCCTATCCCCTTTTCTCAATGATGTTCGGCGCCGGCCTGGCTTATCAACTGATGGCCGCGGAGCGCGCAGGAAAGGATTTCGCGCCGCGCTACTTCCGGCGGATGGCTGCGCTGATCGGACTGGGGCTCCTGCATTTCGTCTTCTTCTGGATTGGCGACATCCTGTTCACCTATGGCTTGCTGGGGTGCCTCCTGTTCGTGCTGCGGAGCGCATCGGTGAAAGTGCTCGTCCGCACCGGAATTGCGCTGATCGCCTTGAACACGTTCCTGCTGCTGGCTTTCGCCGGGATGATCTGGGCGGGGGAAACCTACGCGCCGGAAGCCATGGAGAGCGCGGGCTACGAAGAGATGGAGGCACAGGCACAAGCGGCGTTCGGCGGCGGTAATTTCTGGCAGGCGGCGATGTACCGGCTGAACCTGCTACCTTTTGTGCTGCCCAGCGTGATCATCCAGCAGGGTATCTCGGTGTTCGGTTTCTTCTGTTTCGGACTTGCTGCCGTGAAAGCCGGCGTGGTCGACCAGCCCGACGCGCGGATCTGGCAGCTCTCCCGGCGTGTATTCCTGCCGATCGGAATTGCAGGCAGCGCACTGGGCGCGTGGATCCTTCTCCAGGCACGTTCTTCGGTCGACAGTACCTTCATAGTCGGGAGCGCCGTGATCATGGGATTCTCGGCTTTTGCAGCGCTCGGCTATGTGGGACTGGTCGCAGCGGCGTCCGGCGGCGCGGGAGGACCGGTCCGCCGCTTTCTTGCCCTGGCCGGATCAGCCTCACTGACGGCTTACCTTCTCCAGTCGGTTGCGCTGTCCCTGATCTTTTCAGCCTATGGGTTGAACCAGTTCGGACGCATGGGGGCCGCCGAGACAATCCTTGTGGCTGCCGCCGTGGCCGCCGGGTCCCTCTTGTTTACAGGCATCTGGAGGCGTTTCGCGGCGCGCGGACCAATGGAAGTGCTGCTCCGGCGCGTTACCTACTGGGGCCGCGCCTGACGGTACGACCCTCGTCAGAAACCGGGGTAATCCGTTGTAAACAAGCTGTATTTTGTTTTTCTTTGGAACAATCAAGCCTGCCAGGAATTGATCGGTCATGGATTGTCGATTGAGGGAGACCAAGATGAAGATTGCGCTGCACAAACATGTTTCCGCAGGTATGGCCGCCATCGCGCTGGCTCTGCCAGCACTTGCGCAGGTCGCAGAGCCGCCGGCTCAGACTGCCGCTCAGGGCAGCGGTCAGGGCTGTTCGAACCTGCAGGTTGCCATCTATTTCCCGGCGCATGCGACCGAACTGACACCGCAATCCGAGCGGGTAATTGATGAGGCGAGCGCGCAGCTCAAAGGCTGCGGTGTGAAAGCCATTAGGATCGATGTGCTGTCTGAGGAAGCGCATACGGACGAGGAGAGCGCTGCGCTTTCGGAAGCGCGGGCGGCCAGCGTGATGACGGCGTTGTTTGAGAACGGTATCGAACCAGCCAGTTACCGTGCGGACTATAGCCGTGTTGAAGCCGCCGCTCCTGGCGCGATGCCCATGGTCGAGCCGATGGCCCGGCGGGTCAGCGTAAATTTTGAGCTTGGGCCTGGCTTCGGCGCCTAAACGACCCAAGACATGAGAGAACCCCGGCCCGGCTTTGCCCGGCCGGGGTTTTCCATTTGTGGCGTCAAAGACGAGGAAGAGTTTCTTTTCCGGCGGGCCACGTTAAAACGCGTCCTTCTGGCCTGCAGCCTGAACCGGCCGTTCGGGCCCAACCTGAGAGACACCGCGCCCCATGACGCAAACCCGGCGTATCCTGATAACATCTGCCCTGCCCTACATTAACGGGGTGAAGCACCTCGGCAACCTGGCCGGGTCTATGCTGCCGGCGGATGTTTATGCCCGCGTGATGCGCCTGAAGGGGCATGACGTGACCTATATCTGCGCGACGGACGAGCATGGCACGCCGGCCGAGCTGGCGGCGCAGGCGGCGGGTCAGACGGTGCAGCAATACTGCGACGAACAATACGAGATCCAGCGCAAGGCGGGTGTAGGCTTCCTGCTGTCGTATGACTGGTTCGGCCGCACTTCGCGCGCGGCGAACCATAAGCTGACGCAGCATTTCGCGCAGGCTCTGGAGAAGAACGGCCTGATCGAAGCGCAGACCTCGAAGCAGGTCTATGCAGTCGATGACGGACGCTTCCTGCCGGACCGGTATGTGGAAGGCACCTGTCCGCATTGCGGGTTTGAGAAGGCGCGCGGAGACCAGTGCGATAATTGCGGGCGGTTGCTGGATCCGGTGGACCTGATCAGTCCCTATTCGGCGGTCACCGGCAGCCGGAACATCGAAGTGCGGGATACGGAGCACCTGTATCTCCAGCAGACCGGCATGCAGGACACGATCCGCGCCTGGGTCAACGAGAAGGGCAAGGCTTGGCCGTCGCTCGCGGTGTCGATTGCCAACAAGTGGCTGGACGAAGGCCTGATCGCCCGCTCGATTACACGGGATCTCAGTTGGGGGGTGAAAGTAACGTCCGCTGACGGATCACCGCGTCCCGGTTTCGAGACCAAGGTGTTCTATGTTTGGTTTGATGCTCCGATCGGCTACATTTCGGCGACGCAGGAATGGGCGGAAGCGACCGGCAATGACTGGGAGAAGCTCTGGAAGCGCGACAAGGGCGCCGATCAGACCGAGTATGTGCAGTTCATGGGCAAGGACAATGTGGCGTTCCATACGGTGAGCTTCCCGGTCACGCTGCTGGGCTCGGGCGAGCCGTGGAAGACGGTCGACAAGCTGAAGGCATTCAACTGGGTCACCTGGTATGGCGGCAAGTTCTCGACCAGCCAGAAGCGCGGCGTGTTCATGGACACCGCGCTCAGCCTTCTGCCGGCGGACTATTGGCGCTGGTACTTGATTGCGAATGCGCCGGAAGGCTCAGATGCGGCGTTCACCTGGGAAGGTTTTCAGGCGGCGGTGAATTCCGACCTCGCCAATGTGCTTGGCAATTTCGTGAACCGGATCACCAGGTATTGTGCTGCGAAGTTCGATGGGAAGATTCCGGAAGCTGGCACGCCCGGCGAGGCGGAAGCCTGGATGGCGAATGAACTCGCGACGCGGCTGAAGTCTATCGACGAGTATTATGAGGCAATGGAGTTCCGCAAAGCAGCCGCCGAGACGCGGGCGCTGTGGGCCGCGGGGAACGAGTATCTCACCAGGGCCGAACCCTGGGTGAAGTACAAGTCGGATGTGGACGGCGCCGCTGTCGGCGTGCGTGCAGGGATCAATCTCGCGGCTGTGTTCGCCATACTGGCGCAGCCCATCATTCCGGATGCCTCCAAGAAGGTGCTCGATGCACTCGGTATTCCTGAGGGCAATCGCCGCTGGCCGAACTGGGAAGATACCGGGCTTATGGATGCCATCCCGCGCGGCGCGCCGATCACGCCGCCGGACGTGTTGTTCCAGAAGATCGAGGACGCGCAAGTGGCAGACTGGACCGAACGCTTCGGAGGCGGAAAGGACTAGGCTCATGGCTAAGATGCGGAGCGGAGGCTGTCAGTGTGGGCGCATCCGGTTTCGGGCTGGATCCTTGCTGGACAATCCGCATGTCTGCCATTGCCGTATGTGCCAGAAGGCCACGGGGAATTTGTTCGGCGCGCTCGTTGGTGTGCCGTATACGGATTTCCAGTGGACACGGGGCACGCCGGCCGAGTTTCACAGTTCCGAGAAGGCTCGGCGCGGGTTCTGCCGGGATTGTGGCACACCGCTCTATTACCGGTACGAGGACAACCAGCACATCTCGATGAGCATCGGCGCCTTCGACGACCCAGCGAGCATTCTCCTCAACTTCCAGCTGGGCATGGAGGGCCGCCTGCCGCAGGTCGAACAATTGTCCGGGCTCAAAAATTATGGATCGACTGAAGACGTGATGGAGGATGAGGCGGCCCGCATCCGCAGGAGCAATAACCAGCACCCGGACCACGACACAGACGCCTGGACACCGAAGGCCTAGAGACGCCGGAACACCACGGTGAGATTGTTCGCAGGCATTTCAATGGCCTCTTTCAGCTCGAGACCCGCGGCGCGGGAAAGCGGAAGCAGTTCCGTATCGAGATCACGCACCCCCCAGTCCGGATTGCGGGCTTTGAGATTGTCGTTGAATGCGGCATTCGACGGCGCGATGGTTCCCTCCCTTGCAAAGGGACCGTAGAGGATCAACAGCCCCTCCGGCTTCAGCAGGCGCCCTGCCCCTCGGACAAGACCCTGCGCTGCGGCAAAGGGCGCGATATGGACCATGTTTGCAGAGAAGATCGCATCCAGAGGTGCGAGTGTTTCCGCAGCGCCCCAGTCGTCCGATGATGCATCAATCTGCAAGGGACCGGCGAGGCGCCCGGTCAAATCCGTCTTTTGCCAGGCGCATTGGCTGGCAAGGCTTTCCGGGTCAATGTCCGAATACGTCCAGTGCAGGCCGGGCAGTTGCGAGGTCAGGAATGCGCCATGTTCGCCCGTGCCTGAGGCAATTTCGAGAAAGCGGGTGGGCGATGTGACAAGCTGCGCAATTACGTCGCGGATCGGCTCCCGGTTGCGGGCCGCTGACGGCGAGTAACGCCGGCCCGCCTCACCCTCGGCCCGGTTCTCGAGTGCGACCGGTAACTTATCCGGCATGGGTCTGCTTTTCGAAGTCGAACATTTCTGTCGTCACGCTCGCCTGCCCCGGTGGGCTGTAGCGGGGACCAACGGGACGCTCCGGCGCGAAATGCGCATCGAGGCGGGCGACCTGTGCGGGCGTAAGCGAGACGTTCGCGGCGGTGTGGTTCTCTTCAAGGTGCGCAATCCGGGTTGTGCCAGGAATCGGTATCACGTGGCTGCCCTTGGCGAGCGTCCAGGCGAGCGCCATTTGCGCCACCGAACAGCCCGCTTCGCCCGCGACCGCCTTCGCCTCTTCGAGCAGCGCGAGGTTTGCAGGATAGAACTCCGGCTTGAAACGTGGGAACAGGCTGCGGCGCATGTCGCTTGCGTGGAACGTCGCCGGATCGGCCGGAGGGTCGGCAAGGAAGCCGCGCCCGACCGGCGAGAAGGCGACGAGCACGGTGCCGAGTTCCCGGCAGGCGTCGAGCACGGCAATCTCCGGATTTCGGACCCATAGGGAGTATTCCGATTGGAGCGCTGCGACGGGGTGAACCGCGTGCGCGCGGCGCAGCTGGTCCTCGCCCATTTCCGATAGACCGATGAACCGGATCTTGCCTTCTCGCACCAGATCGGCCAGCGCGCCGGCGGAGTCTTCGACCGGGACTTTCGGGTCCGGGCGGTGCAGATAATAGAGATCGATCACATCCGTATGCAGACGTTTCAGGCTCGCCTCGCACGCTGCCTTGATCGATTCGGGACGGCCATCTAGTACGCGCTGTCCATCGCGGAAACCGAGCACGCACTTGCTTGCGAGGAAGTATTCCTTGCGCCGGTGGGCCAGAGCCTCGCCGATCAGCTCTTCGCTGCGGCCAAGTCCATAGATGGTCGCTGTATCGAGAAAGTCGCAGCCGAGATCGAGCGCGCGCACGAGCAGTGCCTTGGCCTCCTCCTCGGGCACCGGCGGCCCGTAGGCGTGCGTGATGTTCATACACCCCAAGCCGACGGGGTGAACAGTCCGGTCGCCAATGCGCCGAGAGGTGGCAGTCATCCGGTTAGGCTCTCGCTGTGAAGCGCTGGCGCAGTTCCGATTTCACAATCTTGCCATTCGCGTTGCGTGGGAGGGGTTCATCGAGGAACTGTATTTCGACAGGCACCTTGAAGGCCGCCAGGTGGCCCGCCACGTGTGCGCGCAGTTCTGCTTCGGTGGCGGTCTTGCCGGGCTTCAGCTGGACGATGGCGCCAACTTCCTCGCCGAGAATTTTGTGTTGGATGCCAACGACGGCAGCGTCCATCACGGCAGGATGATCGTAGAGCGCGTTCTCGACTTCGATACAGTAGATGTTTTCTCCGCCCCGGATCAACATGTCCTTGGCGCGGTCAACGAGGTAAAGGAAGCCTTCCTCATCGATGCGCGCGAGATCGCCGGTGACGACCCAGCCGTTGCGGAACGTTTCGGCAGTGGCGTCCGGGCGGTTCCAGTAGAGCCGGCAGTTGGATGGGCTCTTGCACCAGAGTTCGCCCACGACGCCTTGCGGAACGGCCCTACCCTCCGGGTCGCAGATCTTGATCTCGACGGCACCGGGAGGCGCTCCGGCGCTGGAGGGGCGGTTCACATAATCCTCGCCGATGTTCAGCGTGGCAGTCGCACAGGTCTCCGTCATGCCCCAGCCATTGCCAGGGGCGGCTTCCGGAAAGCGTTTCTTGATCGTCGAGACAAGTTCCGGCGCCGACGGCGCACCGCCATAGGATATCACCTGGATAGAGGACAAATCGTACTTGTCGCGGTCGGGGTGCTCGAGCAGTTGCCAGGCAATTGCTGGCACACCCCCCACGGCGGAAATCTTCTCCGCTTCGATGATCGGCAGCGCTTGACCTGCATCCCATTTGTACATCGAGACGATCTTGTCGCCGCGCAGGGCGGACGGGATCAGGATCGCAAACGAGCCGGTCGCGTGAAAGAACGGCACCGCGAGCAAGGTGGCGCGCATCGCTTCGGGATCGGGCGCAGGAATAGGTTCGCCCTTGCGCAGGTACATGCGCGCCTGACACGTCATCGAGTTGAAAATGTTTGAGATCACGGCGCGGTGGTTGGCCAGTGCTCCTTTTGGTTTTCCGGTTGTGCCGGATGTGTACATGATCGTCGCATCATCGTCCGCGGCCAGATCAACATCGGCAGGACCGGCATCAGGCAGGTCAGCCCAGGAATTGGGATGGCCGACGATGGCATTGAGGGACGCCACGCGCGGGTCGGCAATATCCTCGACCGCGTCGCGGGCGATCAGGATATGCTTCAGTTCCGGCAGGCGTTCCAGCATACCCCGGATCCGCTCATAGATGTGCACATCGACAATCGCCACCTTCACGCCAGCGAAAGACAGGCCATATTCCAACTCCTCAGCGGTCCACCAGGAGTTCATTGGCGTCGCAATCGCGCCCACGCTCAACGCGGCGTAAAAGCCAAGTGGCCATTCCGGATAATTGCGCATGATGACCGCGACGCGGTCGCCCTTCACGACATCAAAGTCCGATTGCAGAGATTTCGCCAGGGTCCGCGAGGCCAAATGCAGGGCCCGGAATGTCACGCGCTCGTTCTCGAAGACGAGATACGTGCGGTCGGCGAACTGGTTTGCTGCGGCGTCCAAGATAAAAGGGATCGTCGGCGGCGCATTCTTGTAGATCTTCATCGGCACACCGCCGACGACCGCGTCCTCGAGTTCAACCGGCGAACCGGGCCCGGCGAGCGCCGCATTGGCGTCGGCTATCGACATCACAGGCCAGTTCGAACTCGTGCCTTCGGGCATGTCCGGTCTCCTCCAAAGTGTTTTGTTCCCTCCAGCAAACCATGTCTGGAGAGGCCTTTGAAGGGGCCGGACAGCTAAAATCAGACAGACGGCAGGCAGAGCCGTCGGCAAACCGGCCGCAAACCTCCTTCTCTACGCGAGGAGACGGTCTGCGGCGGGCAGCTTACTTACCGAAATCGCAGAAGCGCAGGTTGCGCTGCGTGCCGTCGCGGTCGGTTACGGCGTAGGCGCGGCCCGTCAGGTTCGGATCTTCGCAGAGATAGCCGATCTGATACATCGCCAGCAGTTCTTCATTGCCGGGCATAATGTCATTGGCGACCATGACATCGATCGCCTGCTGGTGGCGGCCGAGATTGAACAGGGCGAGGAATTGTTCCGAACGGGTCGAGTTGACCGACTCGACTGTCGAGAGGAGACTTTTGACCGCTTCCGTAGCGCCTGGCAGAGCCGCTGATGCTTTCGGGGCGGCGGGGGTCGTCGGGTAGTCGGCGAGGAGTTCGGTGAAGTATTCGACCGAACCTTCGGCGTCATATCCTGTTGGCGAACCGCTCAGTTCGCCGAGCCGGAACAAGACTTCGCCGAGTTCCTGGGGAGACAGGCTGGTGTCGCCGACGAGTTGCATCAGGCGCTGTATAGCTGTGGGCGTGTTGCCGGCGGCGACAAGTTCGTCCGCAGTGTTGAGGGCAAGATTGTAAGGCGACACGACCATTGTTTCTGCCGTCTCGGGCCGGGATGTAGTCGAACTTCCAGTCGATGACGCACAGGCGCCGAGCATAAAGGCGGAAACTGCCGCAAACAGGAGGGAACGAAGCATCGGTGTTCTCCGGAAAAAATCGTTGAAGCGCGCAAATCGAGAGGTGCGCAAAGCCTTGCTTAGCTTGGTAGGCCAAGCGGCGACAGGGCCGAACTGAGGTCAATTTGTGGCGACGGGCCTTCAGGCCCGGACGGCCCGCTCGATGGCCGAAATGTCACCCCGCCCCAGCGCTTCAATCGCGCGCGCCGCGATGTGCCGGGCATTGAGGCCTGCGGCGTCGTACATGGCGAAGGGCGAGTCCTGATCCTGGAACCGATCGGGCAAAGTCATGATCCGGATCTTGAGCCCGCTGTCCAGCGCCCCGGCATTGGCGAGATGTTCGAGCACAAAACTGCCAAAGCCGCCCATGGCGCCTTCTTCGATCGTGATCAGGACTTCGTGCTCCTTGGCCAGGCGCTCGACAAGTTCTGCGTCCAGCGGCTTGGCGAAGCGGGCATCCGCCACTGTCGTGCTGAGGCCCTGGACGCTAAGCATCTCGGCGGCCTTGAGGGCTTCCTGAAGGCGGGCACCATAGGAGAGGATGGCGACCGTCGTTCCTTCGCGCACGATACGGCCCTTACCGATTTCAAGCGCTGCAAGGACGGTGGGAATCTCGACGCCGGTGCCTTCACCGCGCGGATAGCGGACGGAACTCGGGCGGTCGTCAATCTCGAGCTGGGTTTTGACCATGCGCGCGAGATCGGCCTCGTCACCCGCGGCCATGCAGATGAAACCGGGAAGCGCGCCCAGATAGCCGATGTCGAAACTTCCGGCATGGGTTGCCCCGTCCGCGCCGACTAGACCGGCGCGGTCGAGCGCAAAACGGACCGGCAAGCGCTGAATGGCAACGTCATGCACGACCTGGTCGTAGCCCCGCTGCAGGAAGGTCGAGTAGATGGCGCAGAACGGCTTCATGCCGTCGGCGGCGAGGCCGGCGGCGAAAGTGACGGCGTGCTGTTCCGCAATGCCAACATCGAAATGGCGCTCTGGGAACTTTGCGCCGAATATGTCCGTGGACGTGCCGGAAGGCATGGCCGCAGTGATTGCGCAGATCTTGTCATCGCTCTCGCCGAGGCGGGCGAGCGTCTGTCCGAACACTTTCTGGTAAGAAGGCGGGCCGGCAGCGCCCTTGGCCTGCTCGCCGGTGATGACGGAAAACTTCGAGACGCCGTGATACTTGTCGGCGGAGTTCTCGGCCGGAGCGTAGCCTTTACCTTTCTGGGTCACGACGTGCAGGAGGATCGGGCCATCCTGCATAGCCTTGATGTTCTCCAGAATCGGCAGCAGCGTATCGAGATCGTGGCCATCGACCGGGCCGACATAGTAGAATCCAAGTTCCTCGAACATGGTACCGCCCATGGCAAAGCCGCGCAGGTATTCCTCGGCGCGGCGGGCCGGCGATTCGAGCCCCATCGGGGCAACCACTTTCTTGGCGAAGCGGCGCAGACCCCGGTAGGGCCTTGATGACACAAGGCGTGAGAAGTAGTGGCTCATGGCACCGACAGGTGGCGCGATCGACATGTCATTGTCGTTGAGGATGACGATCAGGCGCGACTTGTCGGCGCCGGCATTGTTCATCGCCTCATAGGCCATGCCGGCGGACATCGACCCGTCGCCGATGACGCAGACGACATGATTGTGGGCGCCCTGCAGGTCGCGTGACTTGGCAAAACCGAGGCCGGCAGAAATCGAGGTCGAGGCGTGCGCGGCGCCGAAGGGGTCGTACTCGCTTTCGGACCGTTTCGTGAAGCCGGACAGGCCCCCGCCCTGCCGGAGGGTGCGCATACGGTCGCGGCGCCCGGTCAGGATCTTGTGGGGATAGCACTGGTGACCGACGTCCCAGATAAGCTTGTCGTCCGGCGTGTTGAAGACCGAGTGGATTGCGACGGAGAGTTCGACGACACCCAGACCCGAGCCAAGGTGGCCGCCGGTAACGGCGACGACATCGATGACTTCTTCGCGTACCTCCTCTGCAATCTGCTTGATTTCGGCCCGCGAGCGCCCTTTCAGGTCGGCCGGCGAGTTGATGGAATCGAGCAGGCGGTTCGGGCGAATTTCGGTCATCTTGCTCAGTCTTTTCTGGAGGTTAGCCCAGCCGTATCAACGTGGCCTGTTCAACACATAATCCACGGAATGCAGCAGGATAGCGGCCTTGTCACGGAAAATCGCCAGATGTTCCTTGGCTTGGGCTGCCAATAAATGGACCCGCTGGCGGGCCCCATCGACGCCCAAAAGCGTCACGAAATTGGCCTTTCCGGCCACTTTATCGGTCCTGAGCGGCTTTCCGGCGACCATTTCGTCGCCCTCGGCGTCCAGAATATCGTCCGCGATCTGGTAGGCCAGCCCCAGATCATTTGCAAATCCGGCCAGGGCGTTGCGCTCTGCTTCCCGCGCATGGCCGATGATCGCGGCGGATTCCATCGCATAGGAGATCAGCGCGCCGGTCTTAAGCCTCTGCATACGGGTGATCGTGTTGAGGTCCCTCGGGCTGTCGAGTTCCAGCATGTCGATCATCTGGCCGCCAACCATGCCCCGGGCACCGGAGACATCTGCGAGACGTTCGATCAGCATGACTCGTATGGCAGGGTCGTCATGCGTTTCGCTCGAGGCGAGGATCTTGAAGGCCAGCGTCAGCAGCGCATCCCCGGCTAGTACGGCCGTGGCTTCGTCGAACGCCTTGTGGACGGTCGGTTGGCCGCGCCGGAAGTCGTCGTCGTCCATGCAAGGCAAGTCGTCATGCACCAGCGAATAGCAATGCACGCATTCGAGGGCAGCGGCTGTGCGCAGGAGGCTCTTTTCCGATGCCCCGAACATCGCGCCGGTCTCGAGAACGAAGAAGGGCCGCATCCGCTTTCCGTTTGCGAGGGCGGCGTGGCGCATGGCCCGCATCAAGTTAGCTTCCGGTCCGCTGGCGGGCGGAATCAACTGGTCCAGCGCAACCGTGATCCGGTCCGCAACTTCCTTCAGCCTTTGCTCGAAATCGGTAACGTCCCCCATTGAGTGTGCGTACTCTCAGTCGAACGAAGCGGGTTCGGTCGCGGGGCCATTCGTGCCTTGCACGATCTGCTCGACCTTGAGTTCGGCCGATTTCAGGCGCGCGTCGCAATGCGCCTTCAACGCCGCGCCGCGTTCATAGATTGCGATAGATTTTTCAAGTTCGACATCGCCGGCCTCGAGTTGCCTTACGATTCCTTCGAGCTCTGCGAGCGCTTCTTCAAACGTCATCTTGTCGACTGGCTTGATCTTGGTTTCGGCCATGTCAGGCACCATCCTCTCGCGCTTTCCTAAGGTTCTAGAGCCCCCCGCAGGGAGCGACAACCGAAATACGGAACCGCCAGCCAATTATCGGCCGCGATACTCGTAGACCCGATAACTCCAGTAGCTATCTCCGCCATCTTCGACGCAGACCCATCCGAGTCGCCGCAACTCTGGCCTGAGCATACGGTTGAACCAGCCATGGGCAGCCAGGTAGACCTTACCCTGACCCGAAGCTTCGTGAAGCCGGAGCGCAGCGATCTTGGCGCGCAGCCGCGCCTCCTTCGAGTTCTCGCCTCCGATACTGTGACCTGCCAGCCAGGCTGTGCGCGCCAGCACGTTCCAGGTTTTTGGCAGCGCCTTCACGGTCTCGAATTTCGGCGGCGGCAAGGTGGCCTCGTTGAACACAGGGTCGTGGTCCGCCGTCTTGTGCGGCAATGCAATCCCGGCCGTCTGCTGAGCCCTGAGGCGGCCTGAGGCGAAGACGACGTCGGCGTCAGCGACAATCGCCATCAGTGCATCGGGCGCCAATTGCCCTTCGGCAAGAGGCCCCGCCTCATAGCGGTTCCACCAGTCGACATAGTCGCGCCAGCCCAGCTTCGGTCCGGCAGCCCGGTCGAGTGCCGGTTTTCCATGACGGGAGATGATAATGGGCCCGCGCGCGCGTCTAGCCGATGTCGTTTCTGGCATCGTCCTTCCTCGTCGGTTTGGTACCCGGCGGGCCATTTGCCCGGCGATATCCGACTAACCACGTTGCCCCGTTCGGGCAAGCCGGAAGCCTGGAAATGCATATCCTGCCGATACGAAGATCAGAGACCGCGCCAGACCCGCTTCTTGCAAGGCTCATCGTCCTGGAGCTTGCACCGGTGGAAGGTCAGAAGAACCGTATCGGCGCGCCCGATCAGATGATCGAGAGGCACGAATCCGACCGATGCATCATTGGGATTGCCGCGAAGCGGGCAGCCGGCCCGGTCGACGACACCGTTTATGGGCGGGCAATGGCCGGAGAGTTCGCGGCTGTCATAGGAATTGTTGCGGTTATCGCCGATCATGAAAAGGTGCCCTTCGGGTACAACGAAAAGCAGCGTATCGGACACCGGGCGGCCGCGCAGGCCGCGGTGGGTGATCCATGTGCGCTCGTCAATGGTCTCGGTCCATTCTTCGACCCTGTCGATGACCACTTCACGGTCCGGAACATAGCGAACGTCACGAATATAGTCCGACTGGACGGGTTTGCCGTTTATGACCAGCGTCTCTCCGAGTATCTGCACCGTATCGCCGGGCAGCCCCAGGACGCGCTTGATCATCACGCGGTCGGAATGGGTGTGTTCAAACACAACGACTTCACCGCGCTCCGGCGTTCCGGGGAAGAAACGCCCCTCGCCCAGCGGCAGGTAACGGCCAAGGCTGAGTGGCAGCGAATAGCGCCCATAACCGTAGGCAAATTTCGCCACGGCGACACGGTCGCCGACTTCCAGCGTCGGCACCATGCTTTCAGACGGAATCACGCGCTGCTCGTACAGCAGACCCGTGAACAGCAGGAACGCCGGCGCAACGATGGCCAGCGTGGCGCCCCATTCCTTCAACTCGCGTTTGACCTTGTCCCAGGTCGACACGGGCGGCGCCGATTGCGTCGGGGCGTCGATTTCGCTCGGCATCATGACCTCAAGAATCCGCTTCGGGGGCAGTCTTAGACGAAAAGGTAATGCTCTGCGAAGGCGAAATACCCGGTCAGACTGCTATTCACCCGGTTGGGCGACATGCTCAAGATTGTAAAGCACCACGCCGCTTTCGGAGCGGGAAATCGCCAGTTCGCCCCGGTGCTTGAGATAATTGAGGTGCGCGAGTGCCTCCCCCGTGGCCATGCTGAGCTCGTCGCCTTCAATCGATCTGCCGAATACCGACACAAAAGTGTCCAGCACGTTTGCTGGGCCTTTCTCCAGACGCCTGCGCAGGCGCGTGAGCGCCGTTTCATGACCGTCAATCAGGTGTTGCAGGCGCTTGTGGGCGCCGGTGAAGGGCTCGTTGTGGGCCGGCAGGACAAGGCAGTCTTCCGGCAGGGCTTTCAGCAGCTTCCGACAGCTGGCCAGCCATTCTGCCAGCGGATCAGCCTCCGGTTCGGTCGGGTGGACCGATACGTTGGACGAGATGCGCGGCAGGATCTGGTCGCCCGAGATAAGGATGTTGCGCTCCGGACAGTACAGGCAGACAT